>NZ_KQ758686.1:0-21440 GCF_001457055.1 Priestia veravalensis
ACTTTTAATCGTTCAGGTTTTTTGGTTGATTGTGAAAACAATGTTGGAAACAGGGTGGAATGGAGCGTAGGACACTCGACTCCTGCGGGAAAGAGAGGGAAAACGGAGATCCCGCAGCGCAGCGAGGAAGCTCAGGTTCCTCCCCGCGGAAAGCGAGTGGCCGTAGCGCAATGGAACGAACGTGTTCAGACAAACCAAAAAGATTGGAACAGCTATTGTTCGTCTCTTGGAAGCAATCATTTTGTTATGTCCCAAACTCATTTTGTTTTGATTATCCCAACGAAATAAATACCAATTAGCAATGAAATATTTTACTACATTTTTAATGTTTTTACTGATATATGCAAAGTTAGCAATAAACTAATTAATAAATAATAAGGTTTACTTCAGTAAAATAAGGTATAGTATATTTGGTGAAGTAATTTTTAAAGGACAAGAAATGTAGGTGAACAAAGTGAGCAAATATCTATTGGATACCAAAGGCCAGATGGCTATGACAAAGTATCATGAAAAACAAAAAAATACTAAAGTTGATAAAAAGCAGCAACTTGAAAAACTTCGTGCGGAGTATTTGAAAAAGAAGCAAAATAGATGAATAAAATGAATGAAAACATAGGAAGATCAAGATCTTCCTATGTTTTTTTATTTGAAGTTCTTTTTAAAATTGATGGTAGGGGTTGTTATTCTCATAAATCTCAAATTCAGTAACAAGCAGGCCGTTCTTTTTAACACGGGACGAATCATTGGTCACCTAAGCATAACTGATTCCTTCCAACTCGGAATGTATACTTCTCCATTATACTGGACTTCACATATTGTTCTTAAACTGATTCTTCTTAACCTATACTCAATATTGTTTCTTATGAAAAACTGCTTATCATCATAATTTATAGAAGTAACGTTGATGTTTTGGTTGTTTAATAGGAATCTTAGCGTTACATCTTGTCCATCTTCATTTGCTTTTATAGTTCCTTTAAAAGGGTCTATTGTGATATTGAATTGTTCCGACAGCTCTTTGGCAAATAAAGCTACTTGAGATCCATTGAGTTCCCATGTTGTGATCAGTAAATCTAACAGCAATTTTTTTTGGTTTTCGAAATCCACAAAAATCACTCCTTTTCACTTTTAATAGTTACATAGGTATAGGAGACACTTATGATAGATATTAACTTTATCATTTCTTCTTCTGATTTCTCATTATTTTTGCTAGCGATTAGCCAGTTTGTACACATATCTTTGTATTTTAATACGTATTGTATCATGAAATTTCATATAATTTGAGGAATATTTAGTTTTTTGATCAACAAATTAGTATTACCATTAATTAACTTAAAAATAATTGATTTACAAAATAAAAAGAAATTCTTTTAGATAATCCATTCTTTTATACCACTATTGATATGGGATATCCCTTGTAAAAGGTAAATAAATAGTATGATTTTCATATGGCGGTATTAGATGATGTGTTTTTTAAAAAGGCAGTGCAACAAAAAAAACTTATTTTATAATTTATTTTGATATACTTATTTTTGCATAAAATAAGTATATATATTGCATTCTTCCATAGTAAAACATACCTGCACACTATAGGGCTAGTAAAGGGTTATTGGAAATTTTAAACAGATTCCACAAGAGGAACTTTCTACTTCAATCCATAATGAAAAACTATTTATATGAAATTATATGTATAAGAGATTACTAGTTGGGGAATAGTAGAAATAGAAACTTTTATATCGGAGGGAAATTCAATGAGCGAAAACAAAAACATTTTTTCTACGTTTGTTAGTGAAGATCAATTTGACCTACGTTCATATATTACGTACTTATTTATTAATGAGTGCGAGCAAGGTGAATCAACAAGCTAAATTAAATACAAAACTTAAGGTCAAACTGATTACGGATAAAAAGACTTCTCTCAAAAGCTGCCAACACTATGGGAATCGTAAAATCCAAAACAAACTGGTTTTTATAAGTAATAACTCTCGAATTAGCTATTAAACGAAAATTACATACGTATAGTTTCACTTTTAATGGCATTGTCTTTATTCTCTAAAAAGAAAGAGAGAATGATAAATAAGAGAGACACACAAGAAGGTTTGCTAAGGATGTAGGGCAAACATGGGTTGCACTTCTTCATCTACATCCATTGTCAATTCTACTTCAATAAAAAGCTCTCGACGCTTGTATATAAAGTATAAATAGATATAAATAAAAACAGCCAGCCAAAACCTTTTTTACAAGCTTATCGTCGTCAAAAAGAAGACCACTTAAAGAAAATGAAGGAAAAAGAGAAGCAATTCAGCTTCTCTACGGATATAGAGAAAACCTATATTCAAAAAGCTGCATCTCTAGTAGGTCAAAAGGTTATTACCTTTGAAGATATTACAGCACGCCACGAAGAGTTACGCAAAATGAGTGACCGTCATGATCCTATTGAACGACACCTTCATGCACAACAACAGCAATTCCTAAACGTAAGCAATTATTATGATCGTGTGAGCGATTTAGAGCGTGAAATCGGGCAGAACGAAGAAAAAGTAGAAGAACTTAAGAAGTCCCTTAATCCGTTTAAACTCAAAGAGAATAACATGATGAAACGACGTCATCTTGATAAAATTTCTGATTTAGAAAGTAACAAAGAAAGCTATGAAAGCAGCATTCAACAACATAAAGAAACGCTTCGTTTTTCAACCAAAGAAGAGTTCTATCAGCGTTATCAAGAATTCTCTCAAAAGAAGGAAAATCGACTCAATCAAATTACGTATGAGAAAAAACAAATTCAAGTCGAAACAAGAGTACTATTACAAGCTGAAGAAGCTATTAAACAAGCCAAAATCCGTGAGATAACCTCTCATTATCCAGATCTCAAAACAGCTGGAAAGTATCTCACCTATAGCAATGCATTAAAGCTGGAACAGTATCACGATATTGCTCAACAGAATCAGTTTAGACTATCTAACATCAAACAAAGTCTAGATGCTAACCAAAAGAAGCTAGACGAGTTCAAAAAACATCAGAAAATGGTTCGTATAGAGAAAGAACATGTCTCAACTATGAGTAAAGAAGTAGAAAAGCTCAGCAGTGTGGAGAAAAAGCTTGATGAATTAGACAGGAGCCCAGGAGAAAAAGCCAAACGGCTTGTCTCAAAAAAAGCTCGTCAAGATTATGAAGAATTGCAAAGTGAAGCTAAATATGGACGTGAAAATCTAAAAAAACTCGGCTACAAAGGACGACAAGATTTACAACAACAACAAAGTCGTATGAACACAACGGAGAAAACAGTCGTCCCATGGCTAGAAAAAGAAATAAAAACACATGAAAGCAACATAAATGCACTAAATACGATTTTTAATGCTATACAACAAGCTACTCGTAGCCAAGAGCAAGCTCAACAAAGACATCAATTGAGAAGAATGAGAAGCACAAATATAAATAGATCGAAAAACCAAGGGCCAGATTTTAGCCGTTAAATAGTAAAAAAATTGCCTTAAGGCAATTAGAAACAACTTAAAGTTGTTATTGCTCCTAGAAGACACACTTTATATGTTAAATTTCGGTGATTTTAGACTCCGTAGATGAATTTCTTTAAGTCTTAAGAATTACAATAAGATTCCTGATTTTTGAACATTCCTAGTAATTTATTTTTAAATTGCTAGGAATGCAATTCACCCTCTTTAATTTCTGGTAGGATAATACATATAAAGTATATTTTAGGGGTTGGGGGATTTTATAGAGATGCCATTTATGAAGAAAATTAGACTTTCCGTATTTACGATTTTAACTGCTGGTGTATTACTTACATCTACTGCTTTTGGAACACATTTAAATGTAAACGCAGCAGAAAATACGGAACTATCTAAAGCAGAACAAGAAGAACTTAATACCGTATTAGAGCATTTAGAATTTAATAAGGACGATAATCAAATTACAATTGTTAATGAAGATGAATTAAAAGATGACCTCAATGATTCTACTGTTTACAATCAATTAGAAAGTTCAGTTGAACAGCTTAATAATATTTTAAAATATGTAAAATTTGATGAAGATGAGAACCAAGTAGTCATTGAGAATAAGGACAAGGTAAAAGATGACCTTGATTCTACTGCATATAATCAGTTAACAGCTACAGTTGAACAGTTTAATGAGATTATAGATAGTCCAGAGGGTAAAGAGTTACAAGAACAGATTTTTAAAGAATTAGGCGAAACTAAATCATCTTCAAATACAGTTTCTATTCAAGGAATTAGTGGTTGTGGAGCAGCTTCAATCGCTGGCTTTGCTCATACTGCTGCTTTTAGTGGATTAATGACTGTGGCAGGAGTAAGTGGACCTGCAGGTTGGGCTATTGGAACTGGAGTTGGAGCTGTATGGCTAGGCGCTAGTGCTACTGCTGGCTGTTTATCATAATAGGGTGGTGATCACATGAATCCTGATAACACTTTTAAAGAGTTTTTAGGCGGTAAAATAGATCTTTTTGCAAGAGGGTCTTTTCAGATGTTTACTTTTTTGATTCTATTCTCTCCACTTTTCACACATATGTTTAAGGAAAATGTTTTACTTTATGTAATGTTTTCTTTACTGATTACAATCAATAATTTAGGAGTAGAATTCTTCTCCATCAAAAAAAGAGGCCCTGAACCTAAAAAATATATGCTGCTTTTTCTAAGTATTAGTTTACCTATTGATATTTTGTTACTATGCTTATTCTATGTTTTAGGTTAACTGATTAAAGAAGCCATTTATTAACTAATAGGTGGCTTTTTTGTTACCACAATGTCTATTACAGTAACAGAAAAACCAACCTTTAGAGCTCACAGGTTGGTTTTTCTGGTTTTTAGATTTTATATCTTATACATTTGTAGTTAACATAAAACGTATTTATCGGAAATCTAAATATAAAAATAAAGTCTCTCTAAGAAGCAGAGGCTTATTAGAGAGACTTTAAAACTGTATACATTAAATTGAACTAGTCTTTAGAACCATTGCATAAATACAGGTGTCTCTCAAGTCTAGCCCATCAGCTGATACACCATCATTTTCTAAAATACCTTCTAACCTAAATCCTAGTCTTTCAGGTATAGCACGACTTTTAATATTACTTGAGTCGCATCTGATTTCTAACCTTTTAGCTCCTAATTCTTTTAAAGCAAAATTCATAATTCCTTCAACAGCTTCAGTCATGTATCCTTTATTACTAAAACGAGAGTTAATCCAGTAACCAATTTCAAACTTGGGAACATTCCAATTCATCCGATGTAAACCAGAAGATCCAACGAATTCACCCGTCTCTTTGAGAAAAATTAAAAGCCTTAAATCTTCTCTTTGTAAAAATTCTGTATGAGATTTTCGAACATTTATTTCTGCTTCTTCTATGGTTTGCTTGTTTTTGGCAAAAGGCATCCATGGTTTTAATTCTTCAATAGATTCATTTATTGCTTGAGATACAACTTTTCCATCACCAGGAAGAGGAAGTCTTATAAAAAGCCTTTCAGTATAAAATTCTTTAGGGAAATCTAATAACAGTGGATTCATTTAAGCACTCCCTAACTTTTCTTTATTTGTTAAAATCAGTATATATTATTAATGAAAAAATGCAAAGAAAGCATGTATATGATATACAAGGTTAGTTAACATAATCACTCTTTCCGGAACACACAAAAAAAAGAACCCTTATGGGAGTAGGGTTCTCGATGAGGCCTTGTTTCTGATTTATGCAGCTTTTTATACATCCTTGACGCGTAAGGGTTTTATACAAGGGCGTAACCCAAACAAATGTATAAAAAGTGCACCTTTTATACATATGCTTTACCCTCTAAATAATTGATTTTTTAGTTAGATATGATATATTAAATGTCAGACTATTTTTTACAAATTGCATTTTTATCATGTCGTTTAACTCTTTAAATAAAAAACTGTCTCTTCTTTACTGGAGACAGTTTTTTATTTTGCCATCTTTTCACTGGACAAATTATAAAATCATATTATATTGTGTAAGAGCAAGTCATCCACCTTTTATCTAAGCATGTAATTACCATACATGTAGAAAAAGCTTTACTTTTATTTTGAAATTGTACCAGTCCTATTATTAACATGATTAAACCGAAAAGTAACGTCGCGTAGGGCTGCAAAGTATAATCCTTTGTTATGAAACTATATAATATAAGAGGAAGAGCTATAACCGACAAAATAAGTTGTAAACGGATTAACATTTGTAAGTACTCTTTTAGAATTATTTGCACGGTCGGCAGGACCCGCAATGCTAATGAGCGGATAGCATTGAACTTGTACCGGAATCTTCCTTGGGTGTATCATCATCGCTAGAATCTTCAACTGGTGGCACTGGAAGGTTCCTTTAAAGAGACCTCCTATTTCGCTAGATAGTCATAATGATGCTATATAATAGTCTTTAGAAAATAAAAAAGTATGAGAGTCATTGTTGGAAACATAATGGCTCTTTTTTATGTCTAGATAAATAAAGTTGGTCAACCTTCTGTGCAAGAGCTTCCAATGAAATAACAATAAAAAGAATGAGAAGTAGTTCTAGGCTACCTCTCATTCTTTTTTCTACTTTTGATGGGGATCTTTATTAAATAATTTACCTTTGTCTAAAAAGTTTCCTTTGGTAAAATATTTGGTATCATTTTATTCCCTCATTCATAAAATATCAATAAAATCGTTTTATTTCACTTTTTTAAGCCGAATAAAAAACATGTACGATGTGGATTTTAGCGTAATCCTCTATGTTTAGTGCTTTTTCCACTAAATTTAATAAGAGGATGTTTACAAAATTGCATATGGGCTATATAATTTGATTAATATAAAAAAGTTTCCCTTAGGAAAAATATTTATTGATATACTCGTAATACGTGAGTATTATATTTTTTTACCTGAGTTTTGCCTGTGTGCAAAAAATTTAAATGAATCCAATAAAAAGGAGAGTATATAAAATGACTGACGCAATCGTTGTAAAAGATTTGTTTGTATCGTATCAAGGTAATCAAGCGGTTAAAGACGTTTCGTTTACGATTGAGAAAGGGCTGCTTATTGGAATTATTGGTCCGAATGGAGCTGGTAAATCAACGTTAATGAAAGCTATTTTGGATTTAATCCCAAATGATAAAGGACATATTGAAGTCCTGGGAGAGAATATTCGAAGTGCTAGGAAACAAATTGCTTACGTTCCACAGCGAAGTACGATTGATTGGGATTTTCCGATTACCGTTTTAGATGTTGTATTAATTGGAACGTATCCATCCTTGGGAATAATGAAAAGACCCAAGAAAGAGCATAAGAGTTGGGCGTTACAGTGTTTGCACAAAGTAGGAATGGAAGAATTTAAACACCGTCAGATCGGTGAACTGTCAGGTGGTCAACAGCAACGCGTATTCTTAGCAAGAGCGCTTGCTCAAAAAGCAGAGGTCCTTTTTTTAGATGAACCATTTGTTGGAATAGACGTAACGAGTGAAGAAACCATTATCACTATTCTTCGAGAGTTACGTCAACAAGGAAAAACAACGGTCGTTGTACATCACGATTTAAGTAAAGCAGAATCCTATTTTGATAAATTATTATTATTGAATAAAGAATTGATTCATTATGGAGAAGTAAATAGCGTACTCGAACCAGCCGTGATGGTAAAAGCCTATGTAAATCAAGAACTCTTTTTTAATCATCCAACGGAGGTACATTCATCATGAAGGTTGTAGAATTTATGAATGCGTTGATGCAATATAGCTTTCTACAAAAAGCGTTGCTAACGTCCGTTATGGTAGGAGTTATTTGTGGAGTGATTGGCTGTTTTATTGTCTTAAGAGGAATGGCACTGATGGGAGACGCAATTTCACACGCTGTTCTTCCAGGCGTTGCTATCTCCTACATGATGGGAATGAATTATTTTATCGGTGCAGTTTTAACGGGAGTTATTACTGCGATTGGAATTGGCTTTGTTAGTCAAAATAGTCGTATCAAACATGATATGGCAATTGGTATTATGTTTACGTCCGTATTTGCTATAGGGATTATTTTAATTACCTTTATGAAAAGCAGTTCTGATCTTTATCACATCTTGTTTGGAAATGTGCTTTCTGTACGCTCTTCTGATATGTGGACTACACTCATTATCGGTGTCGTTATTATGGGCTTGGTGTATGTGTTTTATAAAGAGCTTTTGGTGTCGACGTTTGATCCAACTATGGCACAAAGCTACGGCTTGCCAAACAAATGGATTCATTACGGGCTCATGGTTCTTTTGACGATGGTGACAGTTGCCTCTCTTCAAACTGTAGGAATTATTCTCGTAGTTGCCATGCTCATTACGCCTGCGGCTACGGCCTACCTATTAACGAACCGGTTATGGGTCATGATTTATTTAGCAGCTGGTATCGGAGCGCTTTCTTCTATAGTAGGGCTATATTTTAGCTTCTCATATAACCTTGCTTCAGGAGCAAGTATTGTTATTGTGGCAACATTCTTATTTGCGTTAGCATTCTTCTTTTCACCTTCACAAGGGCTGTTTTGGAGAATGATAAAAATAAAAAGAAATCGAGCTGAGCTCTCAAAGTCGATTGGAGGATGAAGATGAAATTAAAAATTTGGTTGTTATCAGTCATTAGTCTACTAGTCTTTGCACTAGTTGCGTGTTCCAGTGGCACCAATGGAAACGAAGCGAACAGTGACAAATTGAAAGTCGTTACGACTTATTCCATTATCTATGATATTGTTAATCAAATCGGTGGAGAAAAAGTTGAGATTCATAGTTTGGTTCCAATTGGAAAGAACCCGCATGAATATGATCCGCTTCCAGAAGATGTAATGAAGATGACGGATGCAGACGCTGTATTTTACAATGGGTTAAATCTAGAAGAAGGTGGAGCTTGGTTTAACAAATTATTGAAAACAGCGGATAAATCAGGTGAGAACGCGCCTGTTTATCGAGTGAGTGAAGGGGTAAAACCTATTTATCTAGAAACAAAAGGATTAGAAAAAGAGCCTGATCCACATGCGTGGATGAACATTGAAAATGGAATCCTATACGCTGAAAATGTAAAGAAAGCACTTATTAAAGAGGATCCAGATAACAAAGAATTTTATGAAAAAAATGCTAAAGAGTATATAGCAGAACTTCAAAAGCTACACGATGATACATTAAATAAGATCCAACAGCTTCCTGAAGAAAAGCGTTTCTTAATCTCAAGCGAAGGAGCTTTTAAATACTTTGGAAATGCATACGGAATAAATACAGGTTATATTTGGGAAATTAATTCAGAAAGCCAAGGTACGCCCGATCAAATTCGAGACGTGGTAAGTTTAATTGAAACAAATAACATTCCAGCTTTATTTGTCGAAACAAGCGTAGATAAACGAAGTATGGAAACGGTATCCAAAGAAACGCAGGTTCCGATTGCTGGCACAATTTTTACCGATTCGCTTGGGAAACCAGGGGAAGACGGAGACACGTATTTAAAAATGATGAAGTGGAATACGGAAACGATTATTAATGGATTACAAGAATAAGTGAGCTGTTTTTTTTACAATTCAACGCTATACTAGAATCTGAGTCATAAATATTTCAGCTAATGATATATCCAAACTATCGCGAGTTAAACACTTTCGATCGTTTGGATATTTTTTGCTTATTAGTAAAAAATTGAAAAGTCGATGGTGGTTTTTACTCAATAAACTAATAAAATATGTTAGATTATATAACATAATTGTTTAACTTTTCGGAAAATTGCTTTAAATTAGACTCAAACATTCATTTTAAATGCATCTTTTAGTCGAAAATAATGAAGGCAAAGGAGAGAAATGAAGTATGAGAAAAGAGAAGTTAATCGTAATTGGGAATGGGATGGCTGGAATTCGAGCAGTTGAAGAGATTATTAGTTTGTCCCCTGAAATATTTGATATCACTGTATTTGGGAGTGAGCCACATCCAAACTATAATCGCATCTTGTTATCTAAAGTATTACAAGGGGATACAAGCGTAGAAGACATTACGCTAAACGACTGGAACTGGTATGAGGAGAACGATATTACTCTTTATATAGAAGAAAAGGTTATAAGCATTGACTCAATTAATCAAGAAATACGTACGGATCAAGGGAGGATTGAATTTTACGATAAGCTGATCATAGCAACGGGCTCTCTGCCATTTATTCTTCCAATTCCAGGAGTAGAGAAAGAAGGCGTTACAACGTTTCGAGATATAAGCGATACGAATCAAATGGTAAAAGCATCTCAGCAGTATAAAAAAGCAGCTGTAATTGGAGGCGGATTATTAGGTTTAGAAGCAGCGAGAGGACTTTTAAACTTAGGAATGGATGTAACGGTTGTTCATTTATCCTCTTATTTAATGGAGCGTCAGTTGGATTTGACTGCTGGAAAGTTGCTTCAACAAGAGTTAGAACAGCAAGGGATGAGTTTCTTGCTTGAGAAACAAACCCAAGAAATCACGGGTCATGAGCGCGTAGAAGGGTTAAAGTTCTCAGACGGAAGCCTATTGGAAACAGATTTTGTAGTAATGGCAGCAGGCATTCGACCGAATACTGAACTTGCTCAAAAAGCGGGTCTTCATATCAACCGTGGAATTGTGGTAAATGATTATATGGAAACGAGTAGTGCCAACATTTATGCCGTAGGCGAATGCGCAGAGCATAAAGGTATGGTTTATGGGTTGGTAGCTCCTCTTTACGAGCAAGGAAAAGTACTAGCTAAAACGATCTGTGGAGGAGATGTACGTCCTTATCAAGGGTCTGTTCTATCCACTCAGTTAAAGGTATCGGGCGTAGATGTTTTTTCAGCCGGTGATTTTATAGAAGATGAACAAAAGAAATCGATCAAGGTATTCGATGAGCAAGATGGTATTTACAAAAAAATTGTTTTAAAAGGAAATCAAATTGTAGGGGCCGTTTTATTTGGTGACAGCCGTGATGGAAACCGCTTGTTTTCCATGATTCAAAAGCAACAGGACGTATCGGAAGTGGAGAAGATTTCAATTCTACAACCAATAAGCGGGCAAGGAAGCGGAAGTCTGGTAGCAAGTATGAGTGCGGATGATATTGTTTGTGGATGTAATGGCGTATCGAAAGGAACGATTGTAGAAGCTATTCAAAATCAAGGCTGTACATCAGTTGATGAGCTTAAAGCCTGTACGAGTGCTTCACGTTCGTGCGGAGGGTGTAAGCCGCTTGTTGCTGAATTGCTTCAGCACACGCTTGGAAGTGAGTTTGATGGAGCAGCTCAAAAGGAAGCGATATGTGGATGTACATCTCTTTCTCGAGATGAGGTGGTAGAGGAAATTCGAGCAAAAGGCTTATCTCATACGCGTGAAGTGATGAGTGTGCTTGGATGGAGTAACGAAGAAGGTTGTTCTAAGTGTCGTCCAGCATTGAATTACTACTTAGGTATGGTGAATCCAACTGGCTATGTAGATGAACGAGAATCTAGATTTGTAAATGAACGTATGCATGCTAATATCCAAAAGGATGGTACGTATTCTGTTGTTCCTCGAATGTACGGAGGTGTCACGAACGCAGATGATTTACGACGCATTGCTGACGTGGTTGATAAATACAACATCCCGCTTGTAAAAGTAACGGGAGGACAGCGTTTAGATTTATTCGGTGTAAAGAAAGAAGATTTACCTTTAGTGTGGGAAGAGCTAGATATGCCTTCTGGTTATGCTTATGGCAAATCACTTCGAACGGTGAAGACGTGTGTTGGAGAACAATTTTGCCGCTTTGGTACGCAGGATTCGATGGGAGTAGGGATTGCGCTGGAAAAGAAATTTGAAGGATTATGGACTCCTCATAAAGTAAAGATGGCTGTATCGGCCTGTCCAAGAAGCTGTGCTGAATCAGGCTTTAAAGATATTGGCTTTATTGGAATAGACGGTGGTTGGGAAATTTATGTTGGTGGTAATGGAGGCACTCATTTACGAGGAGGCGATTTGCTATATAAGGTGAAAACAGACGAAGAGTTAATGGAAATTACAGGAGCTTATCTACAATATTACCGTGAAACGGCAAATTATCTAGAGCGTACTTCAGCTTGGATTGAACGAATCGGTATTAAAAACGTTCAGGCTATTCTTGATAATGTAGAGGAAAGAAAGAAACTAAACCTTCGTATAGATGAAGCCTTATCTACGTATCGAGATCCATGGAAGGAAATCGTTGAGAACAAGCAAGCAAAAAAAGAATTGTTTGAGACAGTTGTAACATCATAACAAAACAAATGGAGGAGAAAAAGATGGTAAACAAAAACATAACAAAAGTGTTGCTTGGGTCAATTCATGATTTTCCAGAAAGCCTAGGTAAAACCGTGAAAGTGAATCAAAAAGAAATTGCTGTCTTTAAGCTATCAAGCGGTAAAATTCAGGCCGTTGATAACCGATGTCCTCATAAAGGTGGCGTATTAAGTGAAGGAATAGTGAGCGGTGATTCGGTATTTTGCCCTATGCATGATTGGAAAATTTGTTTGGACA
Source organism: Priestia veravalensis (assembly GCF_001457055.1). Taxonomy (NCBI): domain Bacteria; kingdom Bacillati; phylum Bacillota; class Bacilli; order Caryophanales; family Bacillaceae; genus Priestia; species Priestia veravalensis. The sequence goes on from NZ_KQ758686.1 coordinate 12,485, forward strand.
ACGGGCGTGTTCATGAACCTGATACTGGCTTAGTAAAGTCATACCGAACATCTGTTGAAGAAGAGCTTGTATATCTGTGGTTAGAAGATTAATAAGCTGTTGTAAATCATCTATTAAACATGCCATCATAGTTATACCGAAGGAGTGAAGCGGAGAATGAGACAAGGAAAAGTCTATCTTGTTGGAGCGGGACCGGGCGACCCAGAGTTGTTAACCATTAAAGCAGGAAAGTGTTTAGAAATAGCAGATGTTATTTTATACGATCGGCTGGTAAATCCTGATCTTTTACACTATGCAAAAGGGGGAGCAGAACTTGTGTATTGCGGAAAGACGCCTGGTTATCATTGTGTTCCTCAAAAAGTCATTCAAGATTTATTATTACATTACGCCCAGCAAGGAAAGATAGTTGTACGGCTAAAAGGTGGAGATCCTTTCATTTTTGGGCGAGGAGGCGAAGAAGCTGAAGTATTAGCTAAGCATCACATTGAGTTTGAAATCATCCCCGGTATTACAGCGGGGATTGCTGCTCCTGCTTATGCTGGAATCCCTGTCACCCATCGAGAGTTAAGCCGTTCATTTGCAATCGTGACCGGACACGGTTTAACTGGAACTCCGGAAAATATTAGGTGGCATCATCTAGCTCAAGGCGTTGATACGCTTGCTATTTATATGGGAGTTAAAAACTTACCGTATATTTGTGAACAGCTTTTAGCTGGTGGTAAGTCCATAGAGACACCAGTGGCGGTGATTGAGGAAGGTACTTCTATTAACCAAAGGGTTTTAATTGGTACGCTGCGAACGATTGTAGAAATAGCCACTAGTGAACAAGTCAGTAATCCAGCGCTGATTGTGGTCGGAGAAGTGGTAAAACAATCAGCGACTCTCTCCTGGTTCTCAAAGTCCAAACTTCAAGAAGTGTACGCGTAATATTTTTATTATATAATTTATCAGAGAATTTTAACGAAATAGGGGAGGGATAAGCGTGTTTAAAGCGTCAATCGAGTCTATGACGGACATAGCTCGTCAAAAAACAAATCAAGTGAATAAACAATTGCCGAGCTATTTACTGTTGTCTATACTTGCAGGTGCTTATGTCGGAATTGGTGTAGTATTAGCTCTTTCAGTTGGTGCTCCGTTAGCCGAAGCATCATTACCAATAGTCTCACTAGTTATGGGCTTATCGTTTGCCATTGCGTTACTACTTGTTATGTTTGCCGGAGCCGAGTTGTTTACAGGCAATCATATGTTTTATACAATCAGTACATTATCAGGTGCTACTACGTGGAAAGATACGTTGAAAAATTGGCTGTGGTGCTTTGTTGGAAACGGATTGGGAGCGTTCGTATTGTGTCTCTTAATCGTTGGAACTGGTTTGTTTAAAGGAGTAGGCGATACACATTTATTACTGACAACCGCAGCAAAGAAAATGAACCTGCCAATGAGCGAACTTTTTTTTCGAGGGATTTTATGTAATTGGCTCGTCTGCTTAGCCATTTGGACAGCTTTGAGAACCAAAAGCGATGCGGCCAAAATTATGTTAGTTTTTTGGATGCTGTTTGCCTTTGTTGCATCTGGCTATGAACACAGCGTTGCAAACATGACATTCCTTGGTTTGGCTTTACTTCATCCGCACCCTGAAACGATATCATTAGCTGGACTGCTACATAATCTGATCCCGGTTACGCTTGGGAATATTGTAGGCGGCGCTTTATTTGTAGGAAGCGTATATTGGTTTATCAATAAAAAGCAAATGGAAAAAGGGCGTATTCAAGAAGTGAAAATTCCAAAAATCGTTAAAGAAGAAACATTATCAAAGTAACAGAAAGAGACTGAGACATAAGTAGTTCAGCCTCTACTATACCTGAACGATTGAGAGTTCATAACTTTTAATCGTTCAGGTTTTTTGGTTGATTGTGAAAACAATGTTGGAAACAGGGTGGAATGGAACGTAGGACACTCGACTCCTGCGGGAAAGAGAGGGAAAATGGAGATCCCGCAGCGCAGCGAGGAAGTTCAGGTTCCTCCCCGCGGAAAGCGAGTGGCCGTAGCGCAATGGAACGAATGTGTTGAGACAAACCAAAGAGATGGGAACAGCTAGTGTTCGTCATTTAGAAGCCATCATTTTGTTATGTCCCAAACTCTTTTTAGATTGAATTTTGATCAGTAACCGAAAGAGGGTTGAGATACTTGACTAATATAATTTATTGCTGTATGATTCTTTAGTATTTGCGTAAGACGTGGTTCGGAACCATCCCACGTAAAAAAACTAAGGAGAGTATGCAGCATGAATGTAAGAACACTTGCAGTCAACGGTATTATTGCGGCAATGTATATTGCGGTAACGATGTTTATTCAGCCGTTTGGCTTTACAAATATTCAGTTCCGTATTGCGGAAATGTTTAATCATTTGATTATTTTTAATAAGAAGTATTTGTATGGAATTGTGCTAGGCGTATTTTTAGCCAATTTATTCTTCTCACCAATGGTGGCGTATGATTTGGTATTTGGCGTAGGACAATCTTTAATTTCCTTATTACTGATGATCTTTGCGATGAAGTTTGCCAAGGGCACGGTTGCTCGTATGGTTACCAATACACTGATCTTTACGTTTACGATGTTTATCATCGCGTTTGAGCTTCATTTAGCACTAGGTTTTCCATTTTTACTAACATGGTTAACAACTGCGATTGGTGAATTTGTAGTGATGCTTGTTGGAATTCCAGTGATGCTGGCAATTCATAAGCGCGTAAACTTTACAAAGTTAATCGATTAATACTACAAAAGCTTACAGAGATGTAAGCTTTTTTCATATTTAAATGGTTTTAATTTATAGAAAAAAGACACAAGATATGACAGAATTAGAGAGAAGTTGTTAAGTACGTTAATACATAGTAAAAGTCATGTTTTATACTATACTTGAGAAGGAGAGAAGAGCTTGCTTGCAAATGATGATCATAAGGTAGAAGAACTAGCATTTATTAAAAAAGCCCTAGACTTTACAAGAACTGGATTAATTTTAACCAACCCTGCTTTGCCCGATAATCCGATTGTTTATGCGAACCAAGGTTTTCTGGATATGACCGGATACAGGAAAGAAGAAATCGTAGGACAGAACTGCCGCTTTTTACAAGGGGAAAATACCGACCGAGATACGGTACGAAAAATTCGAGATGCTATCCGCGAAAAAAAGTCGGTCAATGTACAAATTTTAAACTATACAAAAGAAAGCCAACCTTTTTGGAACGACTTATTTATTGATCCAATATGGATTGATGATGAGCTTTATTTTATTGGGATTCAAAAGGACATTACGGGGAAAATGAAGCAAGAAGAAGTGATTTATGATTACTATGAAAGGATGCAGGAGATGTCAACGCCAATTGTTCCAGTGAAAGACGGGGTTTCTGTTCTACCGATTGTTGGTGTTTTGAATGAACAGCGATATCATATGATTGCATCCAAAGTATCAACATACATTGATGAAAGTAAAGATGATCATTTTATTATCGATTTTTCAGGTTTATTGGAAATGGATGAAGATGTAGTAGCTTACATGTATAATCTGCACGATTTAATTACCATTACCGGAACGCAGGTAATCATAACAGGCATCATGCCTTCTATAGCGAAAAAAATGAGAGACCTTCAAGTAAACTTTACAGTCTTAAAAACCTATACGCATGTCAAAGCCGCTTTAAAAGCGCTTGGGTATGCATAATAAGTTCTCGAAAAAGTCCGTAAAACAATGCGGATTTTTTTTGTTTATAAATGGTAATATATACATATAAGCCTAACTTAAAAGGTGACTAAGTACAGAATTGAACAAACTTCCAGCATTTGATATATTGGTTTTATGAAAAGAGAATTGATTAAACCCATTAAACGTTTATCATTGCGAGAAGAAATTTATCAAACTTTAAAGCAAGGAATTATTACGTTAGAGTTTCCACCGGACCAGCGCTTGAATGATAAGGAGCTAGCTGAAAAATTTAGCGTCAGCAGAACGCCGGTAAGAGAAGCGTTAAAACGCTTGGAAGATGAAGGGCTTGTTGAATCGATTCCAGGCTCCATTACTAAAGTATCTTCGTTAAACCCTGAAGAAGCCAAGCACGCGTTTACCGTAGTTGCCGTTCTTCATGCATTGGCAACTAAGCTTGCCGTTGCGCATCTGACAGAAGAAGATTTCAAAGCGCTAGCTCATCATAATGCTGCGCTGCAGAGTGCGGTGGAAAAGCATGATATCATCGGCGCCATCGAAGCAGATCAAGCCTTTCACCGCGTGTTTTTAGAAGCTGCGAATAACCCTGAAATTCTCTTAGCACTAGAGCGCAGTGAGTCAAAAATTTACCGGTTGGAAGTAGCTAAGTTTTCGTCTGAGAAAGGATTCAAATCAGTAAGCGAGCACAAAGGAATTATTGAGGTGTGTCAAAGTCAGGAACCGCTCCAAGCAGCGAATCTCGTAGAGAAAAATTGGCTAAGCCTTGGAGAGCTATTAGCGTAGAGAGTCATCACGAGCGTGAGGGCTCTTTTTTATGAGTTAAAAATAGCGTTGAATAAATAACCAAAATGCGATATATTGGTTTTACAATTTATTTACATTATTATGTGTTACATACGGGGGTTAGGGAATTGAAGCCAATTATATTAGGCGTGTGCTCGGCGTTTTTCTTTGCGTTTACATTTGTTTTAAATCGTATGATGGAAGTTGAAGGTGGAAGCTGGATTTGGAGTGCTTCCTTACGCTTTTTCTTTATGGTTCCACTACTGTTGATCATCGTCATCGCTAGGAAAAAACTTTCCGCTACGTTTGCGGAAATGAAAAAAGCGCCAATGCAGTGGGTTATGTGGAGCACGATTGGCTTTGGGTTATTCTACGCGCCGCTTTGCTATGCGAGTGCTTACGGTCCGAGCTGGTTAATTGCGGGAACGTGGCAAATTACGATTATCTCAGGTTCGCTTCTAGCTCCTTTATTTTATGAAACGATTCAAACGAGTAAGGGACCTATTCAAGTAAAAGGAAAAATACCTTTTAAAAGCTTAGCGATGGCCCTCATTATTTTACTTGGCGTCGCCATTATGCAAATTGAACACGCAACAACACTATCGCTTGTGAGCGTACTGCTTTGTACATTGCCAATTTTAGTTGCTTCTTTTGCTTATCCGCTTGGCAATCGTAAGATGATGGTGGTTGTATCCAACCGCTTAGATGCTTACCAGCGCGTGCTCGGAATGACAATTGCAAGTTTACCGTTTTGGATTATCTTAGCGATTTATGGTTTGATTACCGCTGGGCCACCTAGCACCTCACAGGTCATTCAATCGGGCTGGGTTGCTTTGTTTTCAGGCGTTATTGCGACGGTCTTATTCTTTGCAGCAACCAATATGGTCAAAGGTGATATGAAAAAGCTCGGAGCAGTCGAAGCTACTCAGTCGCTTGAAGTATTGTTTGCGCTACTTGGCGAAATGATTCTGCTTGGCATGCCGCTACCTACATACGTTTCGTGCATTGGAATTGTACTTGTTATTGTTGGTATGGCGCTAAATAGCTACGTATCGAGTAGGAAAGGGAATAAAGAGACGAAGGAAGAAATGAAGCAAGCAACAACTCTGTAAAAGCAGATGGAAATTTTGGAGAAAAAGGCTTCATTTACGTACATTAGTGGTAAAATAGAATATATATATTCTATAAAGGAGGAATGTCAGGTGAGTGCCTTAATTGTAGGCTTAGTAGCTTCCGTTCTTTCCGTTTGTTTACTGTTTTCCAATCGTCAGAAGCGCGTTAATAAGGTCCAATCTACGCAGTCGTTACATGCACAAAATATGAACAAGCAGAGTGAGCAAGACGATTCTCTCATGTATTATATATAGGAAGCTCTTACAGTAAAAGTAGGCCGAGAAGATGTAAATGCTTCTCGGTTTTTTCTTGTGGTTTTGATTTTGGTGGGAAAGCTTAGATCTGTACTACATGAATATTTGAAAAAAGTTATTTATTATATGAAAGCCCTTTAAATGCTAATGTGAAGAGTTTTTAGTATTTTTTAACTAATGCTTTTATTACCTAATCAATCCATTATCTTGTATTAATTTGAATCGATTCTCCTTTTTTATATTTTCATAATGAAGCAGGTTCAAATGTGCTTTAATATTAAATTTGTGTAATAAAATACCAAAAAGGAGTTAGGGAGAATGATAAATAACAAAGCAATAAGATTAACTTGTGTCCCAACATTGATACTTGCACTTTTTGTTGCTTTCTGCTTTCCTTTGCAAGCAAAAGGATCTGAAGGATTTCCTGCGGAAGAAGAACTAGTGGAGGAATTAGCAGCTCAACTTGAGTTCTTGATGGAAGAAGCTTTGGTCGTAGAAAATGGACTAAGAACATTTGACTTTGAAAAGATTGAAGATGAATTTGGAAAGGAAGTCCGTGATGAAATTGAGATGTTAACGGTTGGTCTTCAGCCAGTTGAAAACACAAAATCTAGAAATGGGAATTTAATGGTAACGGCATCAAACGAAGCTTGGAAATCATGTATGATAGGAGCTATAAAAGACCATTTCGGAGTAGCGATGGTCACAGCTGCACTTGAAGGTGGGTTATGGGCATATCTTGAAAAGAAAGCTTATAAGGAAGCGGCTAAATTACTAGTGAAGTTTGCCGTAGGCTCAAATGCTGTTGGTTTAGCAGGCACTTTAATTTATTATGGAGGAGTGTGCACCTATAAACATGGATAGTAAGAAAGAAATTGTTAAAAGTTAAGGGGGAATAAATTATGAAATTTAGCAAAGTTTTATATGGGATGGTCCACCTGGTCACTCCTTTAACCTTTTTCCTTATAGCTGTTATTTGGGGGCATTTTGGCTTATCAAAACCTATTTGGGTTAATTTATCAGATAATCTATCAATAATAGGCATATATTACGTAGGAGTAAGTATCCTATGGATTCTAAATATAAAAAGCATTCATAAAGTATCAGAAGAGATAGAAAATAAAAAAGGGTGATGTAATTACTCTTTTAAATGGTCAATCTGAATATAGATTGACTTCTTTTTGTTTTTACAACCTAGTATCTATTTGAGATAACTATTACTTTTAATTTTATAAGTTTAAGAGCTTTTGAACAAACTATTTTAGTGGATGGAAAAAGAATTATTGTCTCACTAGAAATTTTAGGCGCCCATCTATATCAAGGGGAACGAACTGTATTAACCTGTAAAAGAGTAGACACAAAAAAGCACCTAAAATAGGTGCTTTTTATGAAACTAGTTTAACCTTTCCCCAGCTTCATTTTGAATAATAACTTCATATGAATCACCTTGAAGTTGTTTCTTCATCTTATCTGATTCTAAAAATTCCTCTACAACTTTTTCTAGTTCTTTTGCAAATAGCTGCGGTTCTTCTTGACGAGATATTGTAATGTTTAGGTGCGGAGATGGGTTAACTGAATAACCAATTCCAACGACTTCATATTTCTTTTTGCTTAGTAAACCATCCCCTATTGTGGTAACGATTGTTCCCCAGCGTCCGTCTTGTTCGCGTTTTGGTCCGTTTACTTTTGTAAATGTAATGTCCGTGTTTGCTTGATCATATTTCTTTAAAATTTGTTGCGCTTCTTTTTTTATAGCGTCTGTTCTTGTTTCTGTATCCGCTATTTCCAGGTCAATAGAATAGCTATCGTGATTATCTTTATCAACATGAGTAGTAATTCCAATCGTTACTAAATGGTATCCTTTAGCTTTCAATGTTCGTTGTATGTCATCCATGATTTTGCCGTCTGGATAAACAGTTCCTACACTGCTTACTTTATAGTTTTGTTTCTCTAAGGTATCAAAGATTATATCTGTAATTGGTTCAGGTTCAAAAAGCTTTCCAAGGTAAGGGATTTTAGAAGCTACCTGAGCCATGGCAGGTGAGACAAAGGTTGAACCAATAAACAAAGCTGCTAGTAGACATGTGGCTAAGCTTGTATAAAGCAGCTTCTTTTGAAACGGTTTCTTTCGGACAGGTGAATGAATTCTTGTAGCTCTTTGGTCAATTTCCACCATAATATTTTGCTTCATTCTTTTCCTCGTTGATTCGCTCAGCGAAAAGCTTGCATCTAACTCTTTGAAAATATGTTTATTGCGTTTGTCTTGGTTTGCTGTCATATTCATAATCTCCCTTCAGAAGCTGTCGTTCTAAGCCGTGCAGTGCCCGAAATAAAGTAGACTTCACTTTGCTTTCTGACCAGTTTAGAATGTCCGCTGTTTCTTGAAAAGCATCGATATGAACGTATGCTTTTACAAAGGTTTCTTCGGTTAAATCTTCTGCTTGCTGGTAGTCTTTAATCATCATAAAGATAAACTTAAAGACTGCTTCACCGTACTGATCGTACCAGAGAGAAATCTGTTTTTTGGTAAATCGACCAAGTGATTGACGCTCCTTTTTGTTAAAATCTATTGTTTAGAAGAAAGAGTTAGAGAAAAGTTGTGGTTTATATCTATTTTTATCAATAAAAAGTTTAGTTGATTGCTAATAAAAATAAAACCTGATAATGAGTAAATTCAGTTCAAAATATTTCCATCTTATAAAATAAAAAAGACAAATACGCAAACCTGGTTTAGAATGAAAGCTCTGACCCAATCATCCATCCAGAGGAGCATTATTTGTCCAATGAATAGACTATCACATCAAGAAGAAATCTACAATGGCTTAATAAAATGGAAGCTGCCCTTTTATTTCTCAAAACCTGTCATCAACCACTTAACCCACTTTATAGATGGGATGTTGAGTGTGGGGTTTACAGGTAAACTAACGGAAATTCATTCGTTTAGTCATCAAAAGAAACATCGTACGACTCTTGGCCATTTCTTGAAAAAAGGTTCATGGAATGAAGGCTACCTGCTTCGACAGACCCAAGAACAGATTCTTCAAAAAATGGATCAAGATGAACCGGTTTTTCTACTACTGGATGACAC
>NZ_KQ758687.1:0-21013 GCF_001457055.1 Priestia veravalensis
AAAAGGAAAAGTTACATATGTAGCGCCGTTTAAGAAAAAGGAAACAGGTTCGTATGGTTATGGTGCTTACATTCATCCAGATGAAGGATGGGGAGGAGTAGAGATTATTTATACTGGAAGTTGTATGGATGATCCTAAGTCATGTGGTCCTGAAGAGGAAGAGTTTAAAAAGCGTGCGTACAAGTTGATTTCCTCAGTAAAATTCTTAAACAAAAATGAGGCTAAAAAATAAGTGTTACACGTTATTACACAAACATAAAATCAGGAGGCACCAAATGTTCATAAAACGAAAACGAATCATACTCGTACTTCTCAGTAGCCTATTCGTAGGCGGCTGTCAAATGAGTGACGAACAATCAAAGAAAACAAAGTCCCTAGACCAAAAGCCAAGCGAAGTGGCGACAGAAGAATTGCCAAATACTAGAGCCCTTCAAGATGAATTTACGCGAGAAATGATCAAGTCGACAAAAGAAACGGAAAAAGGATATTACACACTTGAATCCAAAACCGGTGTGTATGAAATGTTGTTTCCAACTGGTGGAGGAATTGATGGGGTTGGTTATACGCGAAAAGACGAGAGCAGTGAGTCATTTTTAGCAGGTATTATGTATGATGACAAAGCAGGAGCCGAGCTTAGCGTTAGGTATACGACACTACTATCAAATGATGAAAAGGACATTGAATACGCCAAAAGGTTTTTAACGAATAATGTAGGTGAAGACATGACGTTTAACCAAATTGATGAAAAAGGAAAAGTGACGTATGTAGCGCCGTTTAAGACGAAGGAGTTTGGTACATATGGTTATGGAGCCTATATTCATCCTGATAAAGGTTGGGGAGGGTTGGAAATTATTTACTCAACGCGTTGTGCAGACAAGACAAAGCCATGTGATCCACAAGAAGAAATGTTTAAAAAGCGTGCGTATAAGTTAATTTCCTCGGTTGAATTCTTAAACAAAAATGAGGTTAAACAATAAATGATAGTACTCGAACTAGCACAATTCAATCAAAATGCAGATCAGTAAGAACCAAATAAACAGAAAATTAGTTAGAATACATAAGTAAATTTACTCTGTAAGAATTAAACGATGACAGTTCCAAAAACCTACAAAAATCCATTTTTAAGTAAAAAGCCCAATGTAAAAACTAACCAAGTTTTTCTATAATAGAAGAATGTATACATAGAAAGAAAGTAGGAGGCACCAGATGTTCATAAACCGAAAAGGAATTGTAGCCTTACTTCTCAGTAGCCTTGTCATAGGAGGGTGTCAAATGAGTGACAAACAATCAAACGAAACAAAACCAGTAGAACAGAAGCCAAGCGAAGTGGCTGTGGAGGACTTGCCAAATACAAGAGCCCTTCAAGATGAATTTACGCGAGAAATGATCAAGTCGACAAAAGAAACGGAAAAAGGATATTACACGCTTGAATCCAAAACGGGTGTGTATGAAATGTTGTTTCCAACTGGTGGAGGAATTGATGGCATTGGTTATACGCGAAAAGGTGAAAGTAATGAAACATTTTTAGCTGGTATTATGTATGATGACAAAGAGGAAGCAGAGCTTAGGATTAAGTATACAAACGTTTTATCGAATGACGAAACTGGCATTGAATATGCTAAAGAGCTTTTAACGAATAATATAGGTGAAAACATGACGTTTGACCGAATTGATGGAAAAGGCAAAGTGGCGTACGTAGCACCGTTCAAGACAAAAGAGTTTGGCTCATATGGGTATGGTGCTTATATTCATCCAGATGAAGGATGGGGAGGTGTGCAAATTATATACTCAACACGTTGTACGGATAAAACAAAGCCATGTGATCCACAAGAAGAAACGTTTAAAAAGCGTGCGTATAAGTTAATTTCCTCGGTTGAATTTTTAAAAAAGAAAGAAAGTGAATAATAAATGAGCGATAAACAACTTGTAGAAACGAAGGAACTGTGGTTAAGAATCACAGATTTAGGATACAAAGATATAAGTAAAAAAGAGTTTGCGCAAGAAATACAGCGAATTTATATAGAAGAAACAGGTCAGCCTTTAAAAGGAGAAATAAGCGTTGTGCGTTCTTCTGAAATTGATCAAATAGTGAAAGATGAGAATTCTTCTTATGACGGAACAGCTATACATATCTATTCAAAAGAGCAGGACGTAAACGAAATGTACGTAATATCTCAAGGTACAACAGACGCTAATGATTGGCTGTATAATATACGAGCAATGCAGGCTGGGGTAGATACTGCCCAAGCAGATAGTACAAACATTTTTGTGAAGGAAGCTCAGAAAGAGTTTAAAGAGAGAGCATCAGTAGAAGAGATTTCTAGTACCATTGGGTTGTCACATTCGTTAGCTCATAATAATAATACCGTTTCGCAATTGCTAAATGGAAACTTTGACGAAATTTACAGTGTAAATGGTGCGCAATCAACGTATTTTCAGCTTTATCAAAATGATTATAAATTTGCCGAGGCAGTTAAAGAAAAGTTTAATATAAGCTCTACTGACTATAAAGCCATCTACTCTCTCCCTCAGAACGAACTTAAAACTTTCGCAGAAGCGTATTATAAAGAAAAAGGTACGGTCATTCACCAGGTTATTTCTTCTGATGATCCATTGAACGCCCTGGCAAATATTCGAGGGTTTTTCACATTGGGTGATGTCACCATGATTGATACGAATCCTGACAAGCCAGGTCTAAAAGCTATTATTGACAAAATTCCAGATTCAGAGGTTAAAAGCTTACAAGATTTTGCATTAGTGTATGCAGAGGGATTTCAGAACGGTGGAAACAATCAAGGGATTGAAGACTTAACGGGTGTGAATATGGACGTCGTCGATAAAATTATGAACGACGGAGTAGGAGCTGCTGTTGGCACGTATTTCAGCAAAGACCTTGATGACATGATTTCAGACGTCAATAAAAAAGTGCCGCCTTTGCTTGAAAAAGTTACGAACATCACGTCGAATGCAGATGTGATTTTTGGTGAATTGAAAAACGCAGGCTATATTACAAACGCACAGAAGCAAGTCGCAGTGGAAGAGCTTGCGAACATTGAAAAGTCATTAAAAATCATTGAAGAAAAAATTAATAGCATCGACGAGAACCGCAAGATGTCAGAAGAAATGATGAAAGGTACGAAGTACAGTCCATATGCAGGGCAAGCAGCTATGGCCAGTGGGTTTAACGTAATGGCTGGTGATGTGGATGCCGCTATTGCCATTTATCATGAAGTGCAAAATATGCAAGCGAGCGCTAAGCGATTACATGAAGAGTTAGGTTCAGTTATGGAAGAAATTATTGCAAGTCACGGAATCGTCGAGATGTTAAATGCGCTAGGTGCTTCTAAAAATCAAGGATATTTAGGTAATGATTTGGTGCTGATGACTGGTGGAAACCAAGAAATTAAAGTTAATATTTCGGCTGCGGTGCGCATGTACCAAGAAGGACAGCAGGAACTTCAGAAAAAGAAAACGTATATCACTAAAATTGCTGAAAGGTTTCAAGAGCATATTATTGATGATTATGAAAACCAAAAGCAAAAGGTGCTTAGCGATATCCGTAATATTGAAACGAACCCGTGCGGTCAGCTTCCGCTTTTACGAAAGCACGTGTTTTTACCTTACTTTTCACCTGTGCAAATTGATAAAGTAGAAGTAACTGAACAGTTTAACGGTTTAAGCGGCATGGATATTTCTCACTTGATGGAAGGTTTAACTAAAAGCTTGACGGATAACGAAGACTTTTTAGAGTCAGCAAAGTCCAATATCGAACAGCTTTTCAGCAAGGACCGAGATCTTAGTATTCTATTTAACTATGTGCCTGGAGGATAACAGATGGAAGGAACTGAAAGCAAAACAGCGTTTATGTTTGAGCGCGTCTCGCCGCAAGAAGACTTGACGGATAGAACCCAACAATTTACGGAGCTCACGGATAAAATTGCCGCTATTGACGACGCATTGGAAAAGAAAATCCAGAAAATTGTAGTGGAAGACGATAGCAAAGGTAAAGTAATAAACGCGATTGTAGAAGAAGCAAAGGAACAAAAAACAAAAAGCATTGCGCTTTTAGAAACGGTAGAAGAAGAAATTGAAAAGCTTGTTTCATCTTACAATGAACAAGTCGATGCAATAAAAAGCCAAAGCATGATGATTACATACAGAGAAATGATGTATTCTACTTCACCTTTTGGGAACGTGCCGAAAGGTCCACCTTATAAGTAATGAAGAGTAGTAGAGAAGTTGAAAATCCCGCTATTAACATAAAGTTGATAGCGGGATTTTTATGGTAAACATAAGTATTAAACTTTCTCTTCACTTCCAATTAATGATGTTCTGTATGAGTTATCAATGACGCATAGCCAGTTACATCTTGATTTTTTTGGAACAATTGTATGGTTGCAGTGCTGAGCAATTTTAATGAATGCCCACTTAATTTCCTCTTTTCCACGAGCTATTTATCCCGGCTTGATTGCTAAAATAGTATTCTCAGTATAGTACTCCATTAATTCATCAAAGCGTTCAGCTTTAACTAACAAATTACATTCTTTAATAATTTCTTTTAACTCATGCTCCATCTCAATTACTCCATTCCGTCAAAATAGTGGTAAGTTCTTCATGTGCGAACTACTTTTATCGTAACATGAATAAGTTATGGATTTTTTTAAAAATAAAATGTAATATTTGTTAATTTAAGTAGTTAAAAAGTATGGAAAAAGGTCCGATATAATTAAAAATGGATATGAAATACGTTACCTCATACGTGAAATATAGTAAAGAAGTCTTGAGTGAAATCAGTATATTCTGTATATTGGATAGTAAGTGAATAAACAGATAAAAAGTCAGGTAGGAGAATGCCTATGAAAGAAACGAAAAGAGAGCGCTTTATCCGCGTAGCGGAAGCCAGAACAAACAAAATTATTGCTTTAATGGAGCTGCTTGGAAACTGCTCAAACAGAAATAACTACGAATACACGGACCAAGAGGTTGCGACCATTATGAAAACGCTAGATATGGAACTTGCGGCGCTGAAAGCGAAGTTTGATCAGCAGAGTGGGAAGAAGAGGGACCGGTTTAAGATTAAGGCAGATTAAAATATCTGCCTTTTTTATTAATAAGGCTCTGTTAAAGGTAAATGTTGATATTTGAAACCACCTCTAAATCTTATTATAATTAATTTTATGCCACCAGAAAACGAAATTAGTGCAATTGCATCAAATCTTTCTCAAGATAGTACAGTTCGCAAAGAATGGGAAAAGAAATTATCAACATTAAAGAAGGGGCAGTGTGTAGTATACGGTCCGATGTTACAACCTGATGGGACGTTAAAGCAAGTGCAGCCTGTAGTAATTAATATAAGTAGTTTAAACGGTAGATTGAATTAATAAAAAGTAGCGGTGTATGAACCGCTACTTTTTTAATATAAATCTTTAAGTAGAGAAGCAATATAAGTATCATTTAACCAATAGCATTGCTTTGTAATCATTTGACCGTCTGGTAGTGTTATTTTATCATTGCTATTTTGAGCTTTAGGGCGAATATGGCTTACACCGTTAAAATCCTTTTTAGGAAAGTTATTATGTGTTCTAGATGATTTGCCGTAAGGCTTTTCTTGGATAACAACACCGTTTTGAAGAATGGTATTTACTTCTTGCCATAACTGTTTCATCTTGGTTTCAATTGTATTAACAGGCATATTCCAAAGTTTAATACCTTTAAAGTATACTTCTCGGTTCGGATTCTCTTTTTCAGTTTCTTTATATTGAAATACAACGAATAAAAACTTTGTGTCATAGAAAGTTTGTCGAAGTTCACTTTCTTCCCAACTTTCTGTAGCCCAAGCATTAAAGTCTATATTTTTAAAAGACATACTTTCTTTAGGAACGCCATTAGGTTTTAGTCTAATTGTTTTAAACTGAATATTTGCTTTGGAAAACTCTTCAATTCCATCTAATTTCGTACCTTTAATACCAAGCAAAGAGCTAATAATTTGAGGAATAAAACTTTTAGCTTTAGGATTACTGTTAACGTTCAAACGTGCAGCCATCTCTGTAGGTGTTAGTCCTTTGTATGGTGCAAACCTATCAGCTAAAATTTCTTCTAATGATTTCTTTTTTAACTCGTTAGCCGAGGTAAAACTAACTAATTGATCGCTATGTAAATATTTTCTTACTAGAGCAGTCATATACGATTGTTTTAAAGAAAAAGCTCGTTGCATAGCACGTAGAGGAGAGTTAGGTTGTTCCCGCAAAGAATTTTTATTAGCTCCTTTAGAGCAAGCACCGAGGTAGTTTGTATCTCCCTCAGATAGTTCATGAGCTTTTCCTGCCTTAATTTTATTAACTATTGTGTGCCAATCTTGTTTAATAATTTCTAAATCCGCTTCTGGAAAAGTAAATAAAATACTTTTAAACACCTTTAAATCTTCGCGCTCTATACCTGGAATCCATTCGTAAAACATTAATAAAAGGTTTTGATTTTTTTTCAAAAAGCTTGATGTTTCAAACGTGTACTTAACTTCTTCCATGTAATTAATAATATTAAGTACCAATCTTTCTTTTGCAGAGAATGTTTTATTTTTGTTTTGCTTAAAAGGGGTCACTTTAAGTTCTAAGTTTAAATGTTCAAAGTCTGGTCGAGCATCGGAATTAATCTTATAGCCAAATAGGCTCTCTTCAATAACTTGACCAAAGCCCCCCTTAGAATTTTTGTTAGAGAGTCGATTGTAAGAGTCTATTTCTTTAAATGTTTTACCTTCAGCTTCTTTTGCTTTCAACATTACTTCATCAGTTGTTAGATATTCCATTGCTTAACTCCTTATACTATTTGTGTTTTTACAATTAAAGGATATAGTGTAATTATAATATATCAAGGTATATATTACTAGATTTGGTGAATAATATAAGAAAAAGGCTTCTACATTAACCGTAGAAGCCTTTTTCTTATAACATTGTTGGTTGTTCAAAACCCTGTTCGTAAAATTTTTCCACATCTAGATTATAAATCTCTTTAATTCTTTCACCCATTAATGCTACTAGTCCTACAACTAAAGCATTTCCCATACAAAAATATCGAGTTCTTAAAGGCATCCCTGTTTCAGTCCATTTTGCAGGAAAGTCATTTAATCGTTCACACTCTTCTGGTGATAAATAACGAAGGCGTTTAGTATAAGGATCTTCAATAACGTGTGAACTGCGGTTTGAAGTACCTTCACTAGTTAGCATTGTTCTTCCTGGCAGCGTAAGGGGGTCTGGAAAGGACATTCCACCTTCTGAATAAATATATTTATGGCCTGTTTGTGCAATTCTCTCAATTTTTTTCGGACCTTTAAGGTATTTTAATTCTTCTAGTTCAGTGCGTCCTTTTTTATTAATCTTCGATTCATCAAGGTAAAATCTCTCATCTACTGGACCGAGTTCTTGATAAATTTCTTCGACTACTTCACCCAAAGTTTTTGGCGATTTTGTCAGAGGAATTAGTTCAGCTGTATAAACTTTACCATCACGCATAATACCTGCATTTCGATAATTTTCGCTAAACTCATCGGAGACATCGACGATATCACGTGGTAACGTAACAGATTTATCTTTATGTTTTAATGAAGGTTCTTTTTCGACTTTAAATGAAGGAGCAAAGAACCCTTTTTTATGAAGAATATCTTTTTCATCTAATTTAGCTTGCTGTGTTGCAAATTCAGTTTCAACTGTGTAAGCAAAGATAAAAACTCTACGTCTGCGTTGAGCAAAACCATAATCAGCTGCATTAATTACACGCCACTCAACGTAATAGCCAGCATCACGAAATGCTGTTAACATTATAGAGAAGTCTCTTCCACGTTGTTTAGAGGGTGATTTTAACAATCTATCTACATTTTCTAAAAGAACGTATTTTGGCTTTTTATATTGGACGATGTTCATGATTTCCCAGAACAGAACCCCTTTTTTACCTTGAATACCTTTTTCACCAGATAAGGAACGTGCAACCGAATAGTCTTGACAAGGGAAACCACCAACTAATAAATCGTGATCTGTGATGTCTTTCCATACTTTCGCGATGTCCTCATTTACATGAGACGAGTCATCTCCAAAGTTTTCTATATAGCAGTTAAACGCATGCTGACTTTTAGTGGATGGCTCCCATTGATTCATCCAACTAACATCAAAACCTCCTGCGTTTTCTAAGCCTAAACGAAATCCGCCAACACCGGCAAACAGTTCAGCTACTTTAATATCTTTCATTACCAAATAAGAACATCCTTTCGGTTTAGAATAAAGCTTAGCTTCTATTATAATAAAAATTGCTAGAAAGATCAATAGGAAAGAACCAATAGTAGTAACTTTTTAATTATACAATATGGAAGAGAAAAGATGATCAACTTAACTCGAGCTAAATTTAATTATTCTGTTAATCCTTCCCCAACCAATTCCCCATAATGCCCAACCTCAACTCCATCAACTTCTCTCGCAACAACCGCAGCATCCACCATCGACAGCTGCGCAGCATAAACCCTATGGTCTGGATACGCTTTTGTTAGTTCCGCTAACCCTTGAGACACAACATCTAGATACTCTTGTTTTTCCCCGTTCATAATCAGATGAAAAGTATTAGGAATTAGATGAGACTTAGCTTCTATAGAAGAGTCAAATTTAGCTAGTGCTTGCATGGTACCATCAACTGTTTGGGGGTTGGTAAAGGCAAGGATAACAGGATTTTTTTCAGCTTTTAGCTGTGTAAATAATAGTTCGTCAATTTTAATAATGGGAACTGAGAGGTCGTTTAGCGGTAGGTGAGCCGTGAAAAAGGTGCAGGTTACTAAAATAGCATCTACGTGACAAGAAGAAATCCAGCTCATTGTATTGGCGAGCTTACTTTGAATAAATTCTGGTTTAAAGTGAGCATCAGCTTTTTGTCGGTCGAATCCGGGTTCGACGAAATGAATGAGTTCAGCTTGATGGGAGCTAAGCATTTTTTCAATGACTTCGATGTTTGAGTGGTGTGCATGTAGGCAAGCGATTGTTTTGGGCATGGTATCAGTTCCTTTTTTCGTTTACCCCATCATATCATGGATAAAAAAGGGTAAATGCTTATAGTTAAAAGTAGAGAAATGTGCGGAAGAATACTATGTTCTTACAATTCAGAGCTTCTAGGTAACACTTTTGCTTTTATATGTAAATGGCTTTTTGTTTAGCGAGTGCCTTCTATATGTGAACTATGTAATGACGTATTCGTTTTATTATAGATAATAATATAGATATAATTTATGTAATAAAAAAGAAATCTTTGGATAAATATGTTATGATGTTAATAAACAAATGAGTAATAACTAAAGAAATGTTTCCAGCATGTTAGGTGCGAATATCAAGCTCACATAAACTACCTGGGACATTCGTACCTTATTATGAAGCAAATTCGGTTAAGATAGTTCATTTTTTGAAAGAATGTACAATCTTTTAACAGTTTTTTAGCTATTTTCTTAAGAATTAATGTGGTTTTTAACATATTTTGGTTGAAAGTCGCTGTCGCATCCTATATGGATGCGTGGATTGAAATATGAGAGGAACATTGTGCGCAATAAGGCATTGAGTCGCATCCTATATGGATGCGTGGGTTGAAATACAATAGTTCTTAACATGGGGGGCAAGACTCTTAATGGCTAAGGTTTTTTGTCGAGAAAATGGGTGTGGGAACTCTGTTTCATCTCACTTATTGAAATTCACGTGATTGGAACGTGTGCGTGTGGACAGCCCAAAAAGATGAGAATCGTAATGGTTCATCGTTTAGAAGTCATTACTTTGTTATTTCCCACAATCGCTTTAAGTTATTCATAATCAAAAAGCTACGGCCAAATACTTTTAGATCATGTACGTAGAGTGGTGGCGTATTCACCTTGTTTTGGATGATAAATAAAAGCTTAGGCATAAGCGGGTTTCTTATGTCTATCTTTTCTTAAAACGATTGCCTGTATTCAAATAAATGAGCGCAAATACAATTGATACGACAAACACTATGATACCAATAACTAATAGCAGCTGGTTGGCGAGAACTTCGCTTAAACCTACCAGCAAAATCCCAAGCGAAATGGCATACATGATCTTGCCCATAAATTTACATAGAGCCACCTCATCGTATTCCGCTTTTTTCTCAGCGGGTAAGGTATTATAGCCGGCGATCAAAAAACTGCCTTTTCCTTTTGAAAGAACAAACGCGAGAATAAGAAAAGGAATCAAAATAATAAAAGGAACAATCGCTTCTCCGATAAAAATTCCTCCTTTTTAGGGTTTCTAGACTATACGACGAGCGAATTGAAAGGTTTCATATATTTGAAAAAAAACAACTTGTCTGAGCAGATAGCATGGGCTAATAAAGAAAACGCTTACATAACTATGTAGTATATCCTAAAAAAGAGGGGTGTTTGTTATGTTAGGTTTTCTTCAAAAAATCGGTAAATCGTTAATGCTTCCGATTGCGATTATGCCTGCTGCTGCGCTTTTGCTCCGGTTGGGTCAAGATGACTTCTTAGGTATACCGTTTATATCGGCAGCGGGTGACGCTGTTTTCGGGCATTTAGCTCTGTTGTTTGCGATAGGAGTTGCGATTGGATTTTCAAGAGATGGCAGCGGAGCCGCTGCGTTAGCAGGTGCTGTCGGGTACTTTGTACTGACAGAAGGAGCGGCTGCTATTAATGAAGAGATTAATATGGGCGTGCTTGGAGGAATTATCGCTGGGGTCATTGCCGGGCTTTTATATAACCGCTATCATACTATTAAATTACCAGACTGGCTTGGCTTCTTTGGTGGAAAACGTTTTGTGCCAATTGTCACATCGCTTGTGATGCTTGTGTTGGCTTTTGTGTTTGGGTATGTTTGGATCTTTGTTCAGCACTTTATCGATAATATTGGTGAGTGGATTATCGGAGCTGGAGCAGCGGGAGTCGGAGTATTTGGGTTCTTAAATCGTATGCTAATTCCGCTTGGCTTGCATCATATTTTAAATACGCTCGTTTGGTTTGAGTTTGGTGAGTTTACAAACGCTGCGGGTGAAGTTATAAAAGGAGACCTATGGCGCTTTTTAGCAAAAGATCCTTCTGCGGGAATGTTTATGACGGGCTTTTTCCTTATCATGATGTTTGGCCTTCCAGCAGCTGCATTTGCCATGGTTGCCGCTGCGAAAAAAGAGCGTCGAAAAGCGATGATGGGTGTATTTGCAGGTTTAGCACTGACCTCGTTTTTAACAGGGATTACGGAGCCAATTGAATTTTTATTTATGTTTTTATCACCGGTGTTATACGTGATTCACGCTATTTTAACCGGTTCTGCTATGTCGATTACGTACCTGCTTGATATTCATCACGGCTTTGGATTTTCAGCGGGAGCCATCGACTACTTCTTAAATTTTGGGATTGCACAGAAACCGCTGCTTTTAGCCGGTGTTGGCCTCATTTATGCGCTGCTGTACTTTATGATTTTCTACTATTTAATTATTAAGCTTGATCTAAAAACACCGGGGCGTGAGGATGGAGTAGAAGGGGAATTTGAAGAAAGCGGAGAGTTAACAGGTAGTTACGGTGACCTTGCGAAAGCTTACGCAGAAACACTTGGCGGAAGAGGAAACTTGCTTGAAGTGGATAATTGTGTGACGCGCCTTCGTTTAAAAGTCAAAGATACGAGTATCATAAATGAAGTTGAGCTAAAAAGGTTGGGAGCGAAAGGTGTACTAAAGCTAAGTGGCCAAGACCTTCAAATAGTTGTCGGCACAGACGTTGAGTTTTTAGCCAATGAGTTGAAAAAGATGTAAAGAGAAGGAGCTACTCGTAAGGAGTAGCTCCTTTTTTTACTATTTATGCTAAAATAGTAAAATATAACATTTCGATAAGGAGAGATGTCATGAATTCAAATCTCCAAACGTCTAAACCAGTAAAAGTCGTAGTGAAAAAGAAGCTAACGATTAGAAGCGTTCTAAATCTGTACGGGATTTTTGCTATTGCTGGAATGCTCCTTTCAATCTTCACAACGTTAGTGTCACTGAATGAAAATATGGAGCTTTACTTAAAAACAGAAGAAATGCTGAAAGGGAAAAAGTTAAAAGAGTTTTTAGCCTTTATTTTTGGTTCAGCGGTAGTTTATTTTTCACTGGTGAATATATATTATTACTTCTTAGAAAAGAAACATAAAAGCTCTTCTTAAAAAAGAAGAGCCTTCTTTAAGTATAAGTCAAAGAGACTGCATATTTTTACTTATGATATGATCGAAAAAAAGGTAGTATAAGGGGCTGATACAGTGGGAAGTAAAGAAGATAATAAGCAACTATTAAAAAGGAAGCTGTATCCTGCGATGTTAGGCGGGATTGTAGGAGATGGACTGGGAGTACCGGTAGAATTCAAAAATCGAGCTTTATTTAAGGTTACTGAAATGACAGGGTATGGTACATATAATCAACCTCCTGGGACGTGGTCTGATGATACGTCATTAACGATGTGTTTAGTTGAAAATATACTAGAAAATGAAGATGACGTAGGGTTGATGCACAAGTTTGCCCATTATCGTGATAATGATACTGGACCCCATACGGCAAAATGTTTGATATCGGCATTGCAACAAATGAAGCAATTTATCGCTATAAGCAAAGACTACCACTTGAAGAATGGGGAGGAAGTTCTGAGTACGACAATGGAAACGGAGCGCTCATGCGAATTGCGCCTTTATTTTTTACGCTCATTCAAGAAAAAAGTGTGAAAAAACGAATTGGTGAGATTAAACGTATAGCCGAAGTGACTCACCGTCATCCGCGATCGACCTTGGGATGTATTTTATATCTAGAGTTTATGAACGCACTTTACAATGATAAGACACCGCTTGAAGCGAATCGGATGCTAAGTGAGTTTTGCCAAGAACACATAGTGGGAACAGTGTATGAGAACGAAATTCAGCATTATGCAAGGCTGCTTGAATCAGATCTTGTTCATTTACACCGAGGTGACATCAAGTCAGATGGCTATGTGGTGCATTCGTTAGAAGCGGCGGTGTGGTGTTTGCTACATGCTGATGACTATGCTGATGCAGTATTAATGGCTGTAAACCTTGGCAATGATACCGATACGGTTGCTCTTTTAACAGGAGTTTTTGCAGGTATGTATTATGAAATGCATGGCATACCAACAAAGTGGATTGAACAGCTAGCAGGTAAAAAGAAGATACTGGACACTCTTGATCACTTTTACCTTTATTGTGCAGAGTGAAGAAGTCCAAGCTTATAAATTAATAGAGCTCTTTCTATTAAAAGAAAGAATTTTTTTATGGATTAGCACCATTAATAGAAAGAATATTCAGATTTATATCATGTGAGTATCATACATATCTCACATCGACTACTCCTAAGAAATGGTACCATAAAGCTATCAGTAAAATGACTAATTAGGGAAAGGTTGAATGATTATGATGCTAAAGAAGTGGATTTCTAATCGCTTGAAATTTAAAGCAGTCGCACCCGTTTTAATTTTTTCATGCGTATCGCTTATTGGCTTTTCTGGAGCAAATATCTCATCAGCTGAAATGAAACACGAGACTACAATTGAAAGAAAGCTTGCTAAGCTTGAGAATAAGTACGACGCTAAGCTTGGTGTCTATGCGCTGGATACAGGTACAAATAAAACAATTGCTTACCGTCCTAATGAACGCTTTGCTTATACGTCTACTCACAAAGCTTTAGCCGTTGGGGTGTTGCTGCAGAAAAACTCCATTAAAGACCTTGATAAACGAATTACATATACGCGAGATGATTTAGTGAACTATAACCCCGTTACAGAAAAATATGTTGATGCAGGAATGACGCTGAAAGAGCTATCTGATGCATCGCTTCGCTATAGTGATAATACAGCAGGAAACCTTATTCTTGAAGAGATAGGTGGACCGATAGGATTTAAAAAAGCTCTTAGAGAACTAGGAGATAATGTAACGAATCCTGTACGAATGGAGCCGGAGCTTAATGACGTACCGCCAGGCGAAATCGCTGATACGAGTACGGCGAAAGCGCTAGCTACGAGTCTTCAAGCTTTTACTTTAGGAGATGCACTTCCTGTTGAAAAACGTGAGCTTTTAATTGACTGGATGAAGCGAAATACTACAGGAGATGCATTGATTCGTTCAGGAGTACCAAAGAATTGGGAAGTAGCGGACAAAACAGGGGCAGGATTATATGGAACGCGTAATGACATTGCCGTCATTTGGCCAAAGAAAGGTGATCCTATTGTTCTTGCAGTGCTTTCAAGTCGTAATGAAAAAGATGCTTCGTATGACGACAAGCTTATTGCAGAAGCAACAAAAGAAGTAGTGAAAGCGCTGAAAGGTAAAAGCCATTAATTTAATAAGTTTTAATAATTCATAAAAAGATAACTTAAAAATGGTACTATGTTTTTATAGTGCCATTTTTATTAGAAGCAAGATAAATAGTTAGGGGAATACAAGATGAATAGTAAAAAATTAGGTAGCTTTCATGTAACTGATCTTCAGCTTATCATCTCAGATCCGTGTTATCCAATTGAGTGTGCGGTAGACGACAGCGACGATTTTGCATGGCGATTAGAACCTGCTAAAAGGGGTGAGTGGACCGCAACAGTTTTCTATGAAGATGATTTTACGATAAGTAAATTAGTAGCTACGCACACTGATTTTAAAATGACTGATAATTGGATTGACACCGGAAAAGAAGTTGGAGTAGATTCAGCCAAGGCAGGAATATTTGATGCATCTGTTTATGGAAGAGACGACGCAATTACATATGAAGTGGAAAATGTGCATGAGATTAATATGGATGAAGAAGGTCTTACGTATTATGTAGCTTGCTGCGATGCAGTCGCATCTTCTGAATATGAAGCTGGTATCGTCCCTGGTGGAGTTGTGTCGATGGCTGGAATAGGTGATGGTTACTATCCAGCTTACGTTCAATATGATAATCAAGAAATAGCCGCAGTATTATTAGATTTTTGGTTTGATGAAGAAGAGGAATAAAAACAAACTGCTTTTATATAAAAGTGTTAACATTTATAAAGGTAATCTTCAAGTGCGCTCTCTTGTGAGAACGCACTTTTGTATTTGGAAGGCCTATTTTCTGCTTTCATTAATCTTGAAATAAAATCCAAATTCAATCTAGACATCTATATCACATTATGATATATTTTATTTAGTTATATTTTAATATGATATATCTTGAAGTGATATAAGAGGTGAGGATTTGGGAAAAACAGAGCAGTTAACAGATTCAATGTTTTACATAATGGCAGCTTTAACAAAGCCAAGGCACGGCTATGCTATTATGAATTTAATCGAAGAAACATCAAAGGGCACAATTACAATAGGGCCCGCTTCCATGTATACCATTATTAAAAAGCTGTTAGACAAAGAATGGATTTACTTATACGATGCTTCGGATTCAAGACGTAAAACGTATTTCCTTACCGATGCAGGAAGAACTGTGCTTAGAGAAGATGTAACCCTTAGAAAAATGATGATTGAGCTAGCTGAAACGGGATTGGGGGAGGATGAAGAATGAAACAAACCAAGTACATCATGTCAGGTGGCCTTGCTTTTGCTGAAGAGAAGGATATGAAAAAATTACGCCGATTTTCTTTAAAAGGATGGCACGTTACTGGTTTTAAATTTTTGGGGTACACGCTTGAAAAAGGAGAAAGCTCAGACTATATCTACAGCGTAGACTACCGATCCCTTGAAGTAGGAGAAGAAGATGAATACTTTGATGTTTTTGCATCCGCCGGGTGGTCTCACGTAACTTCAGAAGGAGATATTCATTTGTTTCGAGCAGAATCTGGTACAAAAGCAATTTATAGCGACTCTGAGACGTTAGTTGAAAAATATAAAAGCTTGTCTAATTCCATGGGGTATATCGCGATTTCATTAGTAGTAATCACAGCGCTTGCGTGGTTGGGAACGATGATGAGCTCTGGAGTTTTACATTCGCTGCTGACTGTGATTGGTATCGTGCTAACAGTTGTTGCCTTTCCAGCAACTTTGACTGCCATCGCATCCTATAATAATAAATGGAAAGTGGAGGAAAAGAAGGGTTTAGTTGCTTTGTTGAAAATTATACCAGCTGCTCTTGTCATAATGGCAGTTCTTGTCTTGGTATTCGGTGATTATGACTCAGCTCGTCTGCTAGCCTATATGATTATTGGAGGAACTGTCTTTCCAGCAGTGATCTGGCTGATTATGTCTTTATTTCATAAAGTGAGAAACGAAGCTTAAATGAATAGCTCAAACAGAGAAAAGCGATTAGACTCTTTAGTTTCTAATCGCTTTTTCTTGTCATTCAAGTTTACTAGAAAAAGTGGATAATTGAATAGTAGTGAATGCTTATTGTAGCTCTTTAATCCTCTTCGTCAGTTCCGCAAACTTCAAATCCAACTCTGCATAACCCTTATGATTTGGTGTAAGAAAACTTAGTTTCCCAAGTACTTCCTGGCGCTCCGTTTCAAGCGTTAAGCGGAGCTTTTCTTTGTCATCGATGGTGCTTGGCGTATCGCCTGATGTTTGTATCTGCTTTTTAATTCGTTCATTATCAATAACCAGCTGCACGGTAGTTACCTTTTCAACGAAATAGTGGTCATGAGAAACGACTAGCAGCGTTCCTTTGTACTGCGCTAGCGTTTTTTCGAGCTGTTCTCGAGAAGGTAAGTCAAGGTGATTGGTGGGTTCATCTAAAATCAGCACGTCTTTTTCGTCTAGAATGTACTTCATCAGCTTACATTTCACGCGCTCACCCATACTCATGTTGGCAATTGGCTCGTTCCACTGTGACGCGACAAAGCCTAAATGCTTCATTAAGTTTTGAACATGCCCTCGAGCTTCAAATGTTTCTCGATGAAAAAGCTCCTTTGGGGTTTGGTCAAGCGGAAGGTCAAATACTTCTTGCGTTAAGTACCCAATTTGAGCAGAAGGGGAAATCCATAGTTCGCCTTTTGTCGGCGCTTCGTTCTTCATTATCATTTGTAAAAGCGTCGTTTTCCCGCTGCCGTTAGGGCCTATAATCGCTACTTTCTCACCGTGCTGAATCGTGAAGTTTGCTTCTTTAAATAAGACACGGTCTATAAATGATTTTTCCAGTTCTTTTACTTCTAAAAAGCGGTTGCCGTGCTTATGGGTTGAAGTAAATGAAAATTGAACCTGATACTCCTCAGCGAGAGCTTCTGTTTTAAACTTTTCCAGCTCTTTTTCAAGACGCTTTTGTTTTGACTTCACCTGTGAATCTAAACGCTTGGCTTTGACGCGGTGATATTCTTTAAAACCTTCTTCTTTTGTTGATCGTGCATGACCTGACTGTGACCAAGCGGTAAGTTGCTTCATTTGTTTGTTGATACGCTCTTTCATTTTTTGTTGCTTTTCGTATTCTCGCTGCTGGGTAAGGCGAGCTTGTTCACGGTGTTTCATATAGTCGCTGTAGCTTCCGCTGTGCGCAATAACTTTTTGATTCTCAATAGACCAGATTTTTGTTGCGATCTGATCTAAAAAATAGCGGTCATGGGAAACCAAAAGGATCGTTCCTCGGTATTTCTTTATCTCTTTGATTAAAAGCGCCGTGCTATCCGCATCTAGATGATTTGTTGGTTCATCTAACAATAAAAGGTCAGAGTAGTTCGCTAAACCTCTTGCAAGGCGGGCTTTCAGCTTTTCACCACCGCTCAGCCGCTGAAAGTTGCCGGTTGGCACGTTCCATTTCCTTAAAAGCGTTTCTTCTGATGATGACACGTCTTCAAATAAGTAGGAGCTTGCTTCTTGCTCGACCATAGAAATGGAAAGGTTGGGCTGAAAGTGCTGAATTTTTCCATCTGTTGGATTCATATCTCCAGTTAGTAAGCGAAGCAAGGTGGATTTGCCGGCACCGTTTTTACCGATAATACCTATAATGTCACCTTGCTGGATACTTACATTTACATCTTTAAACAGCGTGTATTCATCTAACTCAAGCTTCAATTTTTGTAATTGTAGTAGTTCTAACATCGAATCATCCCTTCGGTACAGGGAGAATAAAAAAATCCTCCCAATTTCATTGGAAGGATTAGTCGAGTCCGCATTATTGTCCCGCATAAAGAAGCCTATAAGCAGAGCGCTTGTAGGGGTGGTTGAAAAATGGGCAGACTAATCCTAAGTTTTTAAGACTTGAAATTATGAAATTTCAAATGTAAAAAATTAGGTTAGTTATCCATTGTTCATCCATCATTCCTCTCGTATTTATTAGTGAAAATTGTAGCATGCTTACATACAATGAGCAACCCTATTTAGAAAATAAAGCCTTTTTCAAGATTTGTTGCGTCCCGTTAGGATATTTATGGTAAAATAAATTCAATTTTATAGGAGGTGCAAGGAATGAATCACAATCAAGCATCTCTCAATTCTTCATCTGCTAAGCTGAAGATGATTGTATCCATGGTTATTTTTGGTTCAATCGGCTTTTTCTCAGAGCGGTCTAATTTACAGTCAGTGGAGCTTGTTTTTGTTAGATGCGTGTGCGCGACGCTATTTTTAAGCACTTGTTGGGTGTTAACTGGAAAGTATAAAGAAGAAAAGTGGAGTAAAAAAGATATTTTTCAAACGTTAGTGTGTGGCGTGTTTCTTGTGTTAAACTGGGTATTTTTATTTAAAGCATTTGAACAAACGTCCGTTACGGTTGCTATTTCAATCTATCATTTGGCACCGGTGTTTGTTTTGCTTTTAGGAGCTATCCTTTATAAAGAAAAGTTAACCCTTATATCGGTGATGTCGCTGGGGATTTGTTTTATCGGTGCTCTTTTGGTTTCAGGGATTAATGCTGGTACATCAATGAGCGATTTACTTTCTTCAGGGGTGGTTTGGGGGCTTTTGGCTGCGTTCTTTTATGCATTCACTACGCTAGCAGGTAAAGGGATTAGAGAGCTAAGTCCTTATGCAACAACGTTTTTACAAACCCTGGTTGGAATCTTTATGCTGATTCCGCTCGTTAGCTTTCACTCTTTTTCTGAGCTATCTTCTATTAACTGGATAGTTGTAGCTACAACAGGCATCATACATACTGGTATCGTCTATTTGCTGTTTTTTGATAGTTTACGATTTTTATCGTCAAACGTCATTTCGGTTCTCGTGTTTTTAGATCCAGCGGTAGCTATTCTACTAGATACGCTTCTAACAGGCTTTAGACCAGATATTTTACAGAGTGTTGGCATTGTCCTTATTTTCGGAGGCATGGGGTTAACGATGATGAAAACGAAAAAGAAACCAGACTATTCATATCGTGAAGGGGAGAGTGTGAAATGATTGATCTTAAAATTAGACCCGTACATCCAAATGACGCAGAGGCTGTTCATGAAATTAGAATTCAGCCGTCCGTTGCGCGCCATACGTTAGCGGTACCTTCAGAGCGTGTGAAGACACCGAGCGAATTTATGAACAGTATGAATCATGATACGCATTTAATGGTGGCAGAGATTGAGGATAAAGTGGTTGGGATGGCTGGTCTTCATGTTAAACCAGGAAAGCAACGTCATATTGCTGTAGTGGGTATCTCTATTCATGCAGACTATCACGGAAAAGGTGTCGGCAGTGCTCTTATGGATTCACTACTGGACATTGCAGACAACTATTTAGGGCTGATCCGCTTAGAATTAGAGGTGAGTGTCTCAAATAAAAAAGCAATGAAGCTCTACGAGAAAAAAGGGTTTCAAGTAGAGGGGCAACTAAAAAAAGCGCATTTCTATGCAGGTGAATATCATGATGTGTTCATAATGGGAAGGGTGAAGTGAGAGGATTAGGTTGGGAAAGTTTGTAGAAAAAGGTTTTATATATGGTCTTGCTTTAGGCTTTTGTATAGGTGTGTTTTTTGTACCTTATAAAGAGGTATTGGACTCAGGAGAAGGATTCATTGAAATGTCACACATGGAACTTATTGACATTTTCGTGGTTTAATGCGAATCTGTGCTGCTAGTGGTCTTAGCGGAGCTGGAATTGGTTATTACTTATATGTTGATAAAATGAAGCACTCTAAGTAGTGGAGTGTTGTGCCGAGATTGAGACATAAGTAGTTCAGCCCCTACTATACCTGAACAATTGAGAGTTCACAACTTTTAATCGTTCAGGCTTTTTGTTGATTGGGAAAAACCAGTTTGGAAACAGGGTGGAAAGGAGCGTAGAAAACTCGACTCCTCCCCGCGGAAAGCGTGTGGCGTAGCGCAATGGAACGAACGTGTTCAGACAAACTAAAGAGATGGGAACAGCTATTGTTCGTTTTTTTGAAGCAATCATTTTGTTATGTCCCAAACTCATTTTTTATTAATTAATTAAGACCCTTATACTGCTATTTTCCTAACGAGGAATTTTTCCAATAATTTTAAAATGTATAATTATTTTCACTTTCTTTTATTGAAGCTATCGGAAAATTTGATTATAATGAGGTGTGTAAATTTTTCCATTATTTGAATAAGCTGATACTTATACCTGTTTCTTTGAAAAACTAGGTCAGCCATCCTTTACTGGTTATAAAGCGTTTATTCCTGTGAGAAAAATAGAGAAGTAAGATGATATAAAGGGGATTATAAATGAAGAAAGTACTGCTTGTAGCTTTTGTTTTTATATGTATAGTGGGCTGTTCACTTGGTGGGAAAACAGAAGTGGAAGGACAAGCTGTTTTCTCTGATGAAGGAAAAGAGTGGAGTGCTGAATACATATATGACCACAAGCTTTATCAAGAGCGCAAAACAAATTGGGTAACGCTAGAGCCAAAAGAGATTCAGCTAACGCCAGAACAATTGAAATACATTACGGTTGAAATTCAAACGAGTGATGGTGATACGGTAACGGGAAACGTAAAAGCTATGATGAATAAATTGGACGATAACGCTGTTTCTTTTTTAGTTGGTACGCTTAATGATCGAACATGTAAAGAAGCACTAGTGTTGCATTAATTTAAATTAACTATTAAAAAGACTCAAAATCTTCAATTTTATTATTTTAGGCAAACAAAAAGTCCTTTATAATGGAAA
>NZ_KQ758688.1:0-20372 GCF_001457055.1 Priestia veravalensis
TCAGCCTCTACTATACCTGAATGATTGAGAGTTCATAACTTTTAATCGTTCAGGTTTTTTGTTGATTGTGAAAACAATGTTGGAAACAGGGTGGAATGGAGCGTAGGACACTCGACTCCTGCGGGAAAGAGAGGGAAAACTGAGATCCCGCAGCGCAGCGAGGAAGCTCAGGTTCCTCCCCGCGGAAAGCGAGTGGCCGTAGCGCAATGGAACGAACGTGTTCAGACAAACCAAAAAGATTGGAACAGCTATTGTTCGTCTCTTAGAAGCAATCATTTTGTTATGTCCCAAACTCTTTTAATTTTTGATAAAAATTTCATTTTCAGTGGAACCTTTTGACCCTGTGACCACGAGTCCGATATCTGTATCAGCTTCTAGATTTTGTACAATAGTAAAAGGAACGTTATGTTTGTTTGCTATTTGAATATATTTTGATAAAAAAGAGTAGGAAATCGTTCCGTTTAAAAAGACTTGTCCACTTTGAACGTTAGTGATGGTTGTTTCAACCTCTTTATAAACGGTTGGCTTCATTACCTGTCCCTTAGTTAGAGCAATTTCAATTCGTTCACGTAAAGCAGTGAGGAAGTATTTACGCTCAGCTTGCTTTGTTTCTTGGGTGCCATATAGTCCTCTTTCTAAATATTCTTCGATGTTTTCACTCATAATTGTCACTCCTTCTTACGTATCATTTCCCCATATTTCAATAAAATATGAGGACTTCATATAAAAATATCATCTTTTAGAACATACTTAAAGAAATCCGATAAAAAGGGTTGCTATTTTGAAAAAATTAGTGTTTAATGAACATAGAACGAAAAGGAAATGATTTCATAAAGTTAAGATTGTAAGCGATTTCAGTTTGGCTTGTATAAAGTTGTTTGGGGAGATGACTTTATACAATAATAGCGCGTTTTGAGGTTTATAAAGGGGAGAATAAGCCTTAAACTAATGGTCAAAAAAGGTTTTTCCATTATAAAGATGCAATCATTTTATCCTTTTCATAAAATGGGCGATGAACGCAAAATTCATCGCCTTTTTTATGTCATTTTTTACTGAGCTGTATACCCGCCGTCCATTACAATGGCTTTGGCTTGTCACTCCTTTCGCTTTATCGCTTGCTAGGAAAAGTGCATAATCAGCAATTTCATCAACTGTTAGCAAACGCTGATGTGGAACGAGGGGGTAGATTACTTGTTCTAATACTTTCTCAAGTGAGATGTTACGTGTTTTAGCTAAGTCTTGAAGTTGGTTACGAACAAGTGGCGTATCTACATAACCAGGACAAAGCGCATTTACTGTAATGACATCCTTCTCCAGTCATAAAAAGATGGTAGTAGTATTACCTGGGGGAATTGAGATATGTATTTATTTCAATAAATGAAAATGAAGCACGCCCACAGGGCGTGCTTCATTACAGGGAAGACTAACTATTTCTAACATTGTACACTTATATATTTCAAATCTAGGGAAGTTAATTCTAAACATAACGTTTAAACTTGTCAAGGGTTATAAGTTTAAATGTTAAAAAATCCCGCTTATGCCCATGTGAACTGAATAAGGAAATATATGCAATATCGTATAACATGATTTTTAAAGAAAAGGAGTGAGCGGTGGTTCACTTCTTTTCCTGTTTTAAAGGAAAAAAGAATAAAAAAAGCGAATATCATACATGACGTCAGAAAAAGTCGAATAAGGGGGAACTTCTATGAAACACATAGTTGGTTTTTTTAATGGGATTATGCAAAGGTATTTACCAGATCCATTTTTATTTGTCATTATCCTAACATTTGCAGTGTTTGGATTTGGGCTTATCTTTACAGATAGTACCCCAATAAATCTAGTGCAGTACTGGGGAGAAGGTTTCTGGGGGTTATTAGCTTTTTCTATGCAAATGATTCTAGTATTAGTTACGGGGCACGTATTAGCAAGCAGTCCTTTATGTGAAAAAGGATTAACGCGCCTTGCTAGCTTGCCTTCGACTCCAGGACAAGCAGTGGTACTTGTATCGATTATCTCATTACTAGCAAGCTTTATAAACTGGGGATTTGGGCTGGTTGTAGGTGCGTTATTTTCAAAGGAATTAGCGAAACAAGTGAAGTATGTCGACTATCGTTTATTAATTGCGAGTGCATACAGCGGCTTTGTCATTTGGCATGGAGGACTTTCCGGTTCTGTTCCTTTAACGATTGCGACACCTGGTCATTTTGCAGAAGACATGATTGGACTTATTCCAACAAGTCAAACCATTTTTTCTACATTTAACTTAGTGATTGTAGCCGCCTTGTTTGTAGCCGTACCGATTGTGAATAGATTAATGATGCCACCAAAGGAAGAAGCATTTGTAGTAGATCCTGAGCTGTTAAAAGACTTTCAAGCAGCATCGGCTGAAGTTGAGCATATGACGCCCGCAGCACGTTTAGAGAATAGCCGAATTATTTCATTGACAATTGGGGCTGCGGGAATCGTATTTTTAGGTTATTACTTCGTGGAAAAAGGACTTTTATTAAATTTAGATATTGTCAATTTTTTGTTTCTGTTTCTGGGAATTTTATTTCATGGAACGCCTCGTAATTTTTTGAAAGCGGTAACAGAAGCTGTGAAAGGAACAAGCGGCATTATTATTCAATTTCCATTTTATGCAGGGCTGATGGGCATCATGGTATCTTCAGGGTTAGCAACTGTGATTTCAGAAACATTTGTTTCGATTTCAACTGAAACAACGTTTGCGATGTTTGTTTTTTGGAGTGCTGGAATTGTTAACTTTTTTGTACCGTCCGGCGGAGGGCAGTGGGCAGTTCAGGCTCCGGTAGTTTTAGACGCAGCTCAAGCTTTAGATGTACCAACTGCAAAAGCTGCCATGGCAGTAGCCTGGGGAGATGCTTGGACGAATATGATTCAGCCATTTTGGGCGCTTCCTGCTCTTGCAATCGCTGGGTTAAAAGCAAAAGATATCATGGGATATTGCGTCATGATTTTGTTAGTAAGCGGCGTCATTATTTCATTAGGATTGCTTATTTTTTAATACAGCGATTAGTAAAAGATGTTATCGATAAGCATGCAAAAAATGCCGATACTATAAATGCAGTAGAAGTCGATACTGTAGAAAACGTAAAATTTCTCTTGCAACCGCCACGGATTTTGCTATAATAGCCACGGTGGCTTTTTTAGACACTGGGTGGGTGAGGGATATTGAGAAAAGAAGGAAGAAAATTTGAAAGCGTTATTAGAAAATTTGTTTCAATTGAAGCATCATAACACAACGCTTGGAAAAGAAAGCGTTGCGGGCGTTATTTCCTTTTTATCAATTGTATATATCATTGCGATTAATTCAACTATTTTATCAGATGCAGGCATCCCATTAGAAGCAGGTATTTTTGCGACGGTGGCTGTATCGGTCATTGGTTGTTTACTGATGGCGTTTTGGGCAAACGCCCCGCTTATTTTGGTTCCAGGTATGGGAATCAACGCGTTGTTTACGTATACAATGGTACAGTCAATGGGATTAACGTGGCAAGAAGGACTAGCTGCCGTATTTATATCCGGCGTTTTGTTCACTTTACTTGCATTTTCAAGGCTATCTGCAAAGCTTGTGGCTGCGATTCCGCACTCTTTAAAAGAAGCAATTACCGTTGGAGTCGGGTTATTCTTAACATTTATTGGGCTTCAAAAAGGTGGATTGGTTATTCCAAGTGATACAACGTTTGTTGCATTAGGGAATCTATCAGATCCGTTTGTGCTTAGTACGTTGTTGACATTGATGATTACAATTGTGTTATTTATTCGAAATATACGCGGAAACTTTTTGCTCAGCATGATTGCTGGAACGCTTATTGCAATGTTGTTTGGTGTTCAAAATCAATCGAACGGCAGCACCTCTACAAGCTTTCAAGAATTTTTTGCAGGTTTCGGTGCCTTTTCGTTTACAGCGCTTGGACAAATTACGTTTTGGGCTGCGGTGTTCTCGCTAACCATGGTACTTGTATTCGAGAACATTGGATTAATTCATGGCCAATTAGGCATGATGGACCAACAGGAAAAGTTTTCAAAAGCTTTTCAAGCAAACGCTGTTTCTGCCTCTTTGGCAGGTCTCCTTGGCACGAGCCCAACTGTTGCTTCAGTTGAAGGAGCATCAGGTATTGCAGCAGGTGGAAGAACGGGACTTACGTCTTTAATTACAGGCGTGTTATTTTTAAGCTCACTGTTCTTTATTCCATTTATTAAGCTTATTCCAGATAGTGCAATTGCACCGATTTTGATTGTTATTGGTGGTTTGATGATTCAAAATATCAAGAACATCAACCTCCAAGATCTATCAGAAGGTTTCCCAGCGTTTTTAATTATCGCTCTAATTCCGCTCACGTACAGCATTGCTGATGGTATCGCTTTTGGTTTTATTGCATACCCGCTTTTAAAGCTTGCAATCGGCAGAATGCGTGAAGTATCCGCTTTCATGTACGTAATTGCGTTGTTATTTTTCTTGAACTTTGTTTTACATTATATTGCATAAAGTTAAGCAGCTGGATTGCCAGCTGCTTTTTTATTTGAATGGATGATTTTAAACTTCTAAAAGAAGGAATAAGGTAGACAAAATTCATGCGTGGTTGCACAACTTAGGGCTTCCTATGATGATAGGATTATTTTTGATGACTGTGCTTAATACGTAAAGCATGACGCTTATTATAACAGTAGAAGCTACTTTAACAACAGTTGGGATTTTACTGTTTGTTTATCATGTTTTGGCGCATTTAAAGTCGGAATAGAAGCAAAATATGTCGGCAATTAAAGGGAAAGAGATAAAGGGAAACGCAGTTATTTTATCGAATATCTAATAGTAAAATAACATAAGAAAAGCGTTTTTTATTTATCAAAAGCAGACTAGGCCTAATAAAAGGGGGAGCTCAGCGGTAAGAAGTCTAGTTACTTATTACGTCTAAAGAGTGGGGTATAAGTTTCTTACTGCGGAAATACTATGAATGAACAGCAGCAGTTTGTACGTGTGAGGGAGTTAGCAAATGAGATTATTCGTTTTAAGCTTCAAGATCGTGCGGTCTATAACGAAGTTGAGCTGCGCAATAGCGTCGAGTTATTAGCTCGCTCCATTGTAGATTTGGCAAATGTTCATTTAAAAGAAGATGCTAACCCAGAAACATCTCTTAAAGCAACAGTGTGTAAGGTGAAGATGGTGTATAACCATATGAATCAAAAAGCAAAACAGCAAGGTCTTGAAGGGGCATATCAAGAAATTCAGGATTTAAAATCGTATGCAAAGAATGAATATGAACAGAAGAATCTTTTAGGATAAGCGATTCAACTAACTCCTTCCTTTGTACAAAAAGAAAGGAGAGAGGTAAATTTGTCATCTTTAACAATGCCAGAAACCATTGTAGCATCATTATTAGCGCTATTTGTAATGGGAATTTCCATTCTGTTTTTGATGACGCTGATCTTAATGATTGTTAGGAGAGAACGTATTCAGGCTCTTGTAAAAGCAGGCAAGACAGGTAATGGTGCTCAGCACAGCCTAGGAGAATACCTCCGGGCAGTTTGGAAGAGACATTAAAAAAGTGCGAGGCAGACGCTTCGCACTTTTTCTTATTTAGTAGGGATGCTATTATTTCGTGCTAAAACAATTTCCGCTGCTTCACTGACGGATGAAACAACAGCAGAAGCGTGTTTTTTCACTTCTTCAGGAGCTGTGGCCATCGCAAAGCTATTCGGCGTTAAGTGAAACATTGGAATATCATTAAAGGAATCACCCACGCATGCTACTTCTTCAGGTTGTAAACCTAAATGATCTAGTAAGATTTGAATAGCATTTCCTTTGCTGATGTGCTTTGGCATGATATCCAAACAGTTTTTGGCAGAAATGTAGGCATCAATTTGCTCTTTAAACTGATGTGTTAAATCAGCTTGAAGAGCTACCAATTCTGAGTGGTCTCCAAGGATTGTAATTTTAGATGGCGAGAGGTTTAATCCAAAAGAGTCGAGCATATTTTCCTGCTCCTCAATTGGGAAAAACATATGCTTTTCAATTTCATTAATGACGTCGGTTTTCGTTTCTACATAGTTCGTATCGTTTGAACAAACTAAGACGACGTGGTTAGGATTTAGCGTTTGTTTGTATAGGCTGGAAGCTAACTCACTTTCAAATACCTTAGCGTGTAGTGAATGATTATCTCTTGTCCAAACAAACGCACCATTTTGACTAATTCGATGAAAGTTATTTTGAATATCAGACGAAATTTTTAGAATTTCACTATCCATTCGTCCTGATGCTAAACAAACATCAATATTGCTTTCTTGAAGCTTTACTAACGCTTCAATATTATGTGTTTCAACATATTTTTCCTGATGAAGCAACGTACCGTCAAGGTCGCTGACAAATAGTTTGATCAACTTAAAAAAGCTCCTTTCAATGAACCGGTCATATTCTTATAAATAGTAGTATACATGCGTATTTATTGTATCAAGAAAACGCTTGTATTTCATATAAAAAGGCTTCCTCGAATCGGAAGCCTTTTTATCATGCTACTTGTGTATTAATGTTTTGATTAGTATAAGTACGAATCTGTTTAATATACCAACCGCCTACGAATAAAGTAAGAACTGTACCAATACCCATTGATAAACCATAATCTAACCCTAAACCTTCTGGAGCATAGAAGATATAGCAACAAACTACCGCCGTCATAAACATAGATGGAATTCCGCAAATCCAATGGTTTTTAGCATGTTGAAGCAAGTAAATGGTAGCTGTCCATAGCATGACAGTGGCAACGACTTGATTGGTCCAGCCAACGTATCTCCAAAGGAATGAATAATCAATTGTTGATAGATAAAAAGCTGGAACCGCAACGGATAATGTATAAATAAACGTTGCTTTTTTATTTCCTTTTTCTTCTTTATGGTTCTTACTAACAAGATCCTCTAAAATCATACGAGATGAACGTAATGCCGTATCCCCAGTTGTAATTGGTAGAATGATAACACCTAAAATAGCGAGAATGCCTCCTAATGTTCCAAGCCACGATGTTGAGATTTCATTTACTACCGCAGATGGTCCACCAGCAGCAAGTGCTTCTTGAAGGCCACCTGTTCCGTTGAAGAATGTCATTGCAGCTGCTGCCCAAATTAAGGTGATAACTCCTTCTCCAATCATCGCGCCGAAAAATACTTTGCGTCCGTCTTTTTCATTTTTTAGTGTACGAGCAACAATTGGACTTTGCGTACAGTGAAAACCCGAAATAGCACCACATGAGATAGTTACCATTAATAGAGGCCAAATCGGCAGCTCTTGTGGATGAAGGTTTTCTAATGTTAAATTTGGTACAGATTCTTTTGAAATGAAAATAAGTGCAAATGCAATTGAGACAGCCATGAAAATCAATACTGCACCGAATAAAGGATAAATTCTTCCAATAATTTTATTAACAGGTAGGACCGTCGCTAAAATAAAGTAAGCAAAAATAATAATTAGCGATACGATAAAAGGTAAAGATGTAACGCTTGTAATTAGCTGAGCTGGACCAGCTGTGAAAGCTGCCGCTACTAAAATCATAAGCACAAGAGAAACGACATTGATGATCTTTCTCATATTTGCTCCAAGATATTTACCAACTAGAGCTGGGTACTGTGCTCCACCATGGCGAAGAGATAGCATACCAGAGAAGTAATCATGTACAGCTCCTGCAAAGATACAGCCGATGACAATCCAGATGAACGCTACCGGTCCGTATAAAGCGCCCATAACGGCTCCGAAGATGGGGCCAAGACCTGCGATGTTTAAGAGTTGAATTAATGAACCTTTCCACCATTTCATCGGAACGTAGTCTAATGAATCAAACTTTTCATACGCTGGTGTTTGTTTGTTTGGATCTATAACGAAAATTCGCTCAACCACTTTTGAGTAAATGGCATATCCCCCGATTAAAAGGGCAATAGAAGCGAAAAAAGTAACCATGTGAACATCCTCCTAAAAAATAAAAGTTTTAATTGTTTGAAAATTTAATATTCTTATCCTAACAAATGTCAGAGGAGGTGACAAGGTATTTTTTTAGAAAAGTTAATTTTTTTAGTTTTTTAATGTTTGAATAGGAAAAATCCACCATTAGATAACGATGGATTTTTCTTTATTTATTATAGGACGTTAAAATATTTAGCTTCTGGATGAGCGAACACAAGAGCGGTAACGGAAGCCTCAGGCTCCATCATAAAGCCGTCCGTAAGTTGAATACCTATATCTTCAGGATCAATCAACTTAAATAGCTTGGCTTGATCTTCTAAGTCTGGACATGCCGGGTAGCCAAAAGAGAAGCGTTGTCCTTGATACTTAGCTGAAAATCTTTCTGCCATAGTAAAATCTGGAGAGTCAGGGAAGCCCCAACGGTCTCGAATTTGTTGATGAACACGTTCTGCCAAGCCTTCTGCTAGTTCAAGTGCTAGCGCTTGGAAAACGTGACTCTTTAGAAACTCACCGTTTTCTTTAAACTGAGCGGCACGTTCGCGGATTCCTGTACCGGCTGTAACTGAGAAGAAGCAGACATAATCCATTTCTTTCTCAACAGGCTTGGCAAAATCAGATAAGCACAAGAACTGTCCTTTCTCTTGACGCGGGAACGTGAAGCGCTCAATTTCTGTCTTCTGGTCAGAAGGGTCATAGATAATTAAATCATTTCCATCTGACTGCGCAGGGAAGAATTGATAGATAACAGCTGGCTTAATTAAGTTTTCCTTTAGAGCTAATTCCAGCAATTCATCTACCGTTTCTTTTAATTGAACGGCTCGTTCATCTTTTTCAGCAAGTAATTTATTAACTTTACCTTTAAGTCCCAGATGATGGCCTAAAAGCATTTGCCAGTTAATGTAGGGTAAAACTTGCGCCAAATCGTAATGCTTCACAACGTGACGTTTTAAATCAGATGGAATAAACACCGGAGCATCCGTTGATACAGCAGACCGTTGTAACACGGCTGTTGCAGTTGTGTTTTCCTGATGTTTTCGCTCTTTAAACGTGACTTTCTTTTCTTGACGAGCTTTTAAATCTTCAAGAAGCTGTGTAATCTCTTCTTTGTCTTGAAGCTTATTGGCAAGCGATAAGCCATCCATTGCGTCTTTAGCATATAGAACAGCACCTTCGTATTCAGGTGCAATTTTAAAATCAGTAAACTTACGAGATAGCGCAGCGCCTCCTACCATAATAGGCACGTTGATCTTAGATTGTGTAAGATCCTGAGCTGTTAATACCATCTGCTGAGCTGATTTTACTAGTAGGCCGGATAACCCAATGATATCAGGCTTTTCCTTTTGCACAGCTTCAATGAGCTGTTGAGGCGTTACTTTAATTCCTAAATCGATCACTTTAAATCCGTTGTTGCTTAAAATAATGTCGACTAAATTTTTACCGATATCATGTACATCACCTTTAACTGTAGCTAAAATCACTTTCCCTTTACCAGAATCGTTTTCTGACGCTTCCATATGCGGCTCTAAAAAGGCAACGGATGCTTTCATGACTTCAGCACTTTGGAGAACTTCGGCGACGATTAGCTGGTTATCATTAAACAAGCGCCCAACCTCTGCCATTCCATTCATTAATGGACCGTTAATAATATCCAATGGGTCATCATATTTAGCAAGCGCTTCTTGCAGATCCGGGAGCAGTCCTTCTTTTGTTCCTTCTACAATATACATAGCTAAACGTTCTTCAAGGTTTAAATTCGATACTTCGATTTTTGACTCTTTCTTTTTATCACGATAAAAGTCTGTAAACGAGCTTAACGTTTCATCGTTAGTAGTAAACAGTAACGCGTCTGCTAGCTTAATTTCTGCTTCAGGGATGGACGCATAGCGCTCTAACTTTTCAGTATTTACAATGGCATAGTCAAGACCAGCTTGCGTACAGTGATAGAGGTATACAGCGTTTAGCACTTCACGCCCAACAGGCGGTAAGCCAAACGATACGTTACTGACGCCGAGAATTGTTTGACAGTCAGGCAATGCTTCTTTAATCATTTTAATTCCTTTTACCGTTTCTTCCGCAGAGCCAATATACTGTTCGTCACCTGTACCAACAGGGAAAACAAGCGGATCAAAAATAATATCTTTAGGGTTGAATCCATGTTTTTGAACCAGTAAATCGTGTGAGCGCTTCGCAATTTCAAGCTTTCGCTCAGCGGTAACCGCCATACCTTCTTCATCAATTGTACCAACCACAAGAGCAGCACCGAATTTTTTTACAAGCGGTAAGATGGCATCGAACCGCTCTTCGCCATCTTCTAAGTTAATGGAGTTAATAATTGCTTTACCCTGTGAGTAGGTGAGGGCACGTTCAATTACGGCTTCGTCCGTTGAATCAATAACAAGAGGGACTTTGACTTTTTTCACAACCTCTTGGATAAACAGTTCCATATCTTCAATTTCATCGCGATCGGGATCGGCTAAGCAAATATCAATAACATGTGCACCATTTTTTACTTGAGCGCGCGCGATTTCAGAAGCTTCTTCAATCTTTCCTTCTGCAATAAGGCGCTTAAATTTACGTGAGCCGATAACGTTGGTACGTTCACCTACAAACAAAGGACGCATGGAGTCATCGTAAATTAATGACTCAATTCCAGAAACAGCATGGTTATGCTCAGGACGATTTAATGGACGAGGAGAGACGTCTTTCACAGCTTCAGCCAACGCCTTAATGTGAGCAGGCGTAGTACCGCAACAGCCACCAACAAAATTCAACCAACCTTTGTCCGCAAAGCTTTTAATTTTTTGAGCAAGAAGTTCAGGTGATTCATGGTAGTTACCTTCTTCATCTGGAAGGCCAGCATTTGGGTAACAGCTAACAGCAGACGTTGCTAATTCAGATAAAGAGCGAATATGATCCGTCATAAACTCAGGGCCAGTAGCACAATTTAAGCCAACAGATAGAGGCTTGATATGCTCTAATGATAGATAGAAAGATTCAATATCTTGGCCCGCCAGCGTCGTTCCCATCGGTTCGATTGTTCCTGAAATCATAATAGGAAGCTCTTTGCCCGATGCTTCAAATGCAGCTGTAATTCCTAAAAAAGCGGCTTTTACGTTTAGCATATCTTGACACGTCTCCACCAGAAGGAGGTCAACGCCACCGTCTAATAATCCACGAACTTGTTCTTCGTACGACTCGACCAATTCTTGAAAGGTAACTCCGCCCGTTACCGACAATGTTTTTGTTGTAGGACCAATAGCTCCGGCTACAAACCTTGGCCACTCAGGCGTTGAAAACTTATCTCGTGCTGCCACCGCTAGCTTTACAGCTTCGATGTTTAGCTCGTAGGCAAGGTGACCTAAATCGTACTCATCTAATACAATGGAAGTAGAGCCAAACGTATTGGTTTCAATAATATCAGCACCTGCAGCGAAATATTCTTCGTGAATACGCTGAATAACGTGAGGAGCTGTTAGGGTTAAATACTCATTACAACCATCGTACTCTTCGCCACCAAAATCAGCAGCTGTTAAATTTGCGTCTTGAATCATGGTTCCCATTGCACCATCAATAATTAATATTCGCTTTTGTAATTGTTCTTGAATTAATGAGGTCATTTAGTTCTTCCTTTCTGTCGTTACAAGCTGTTTATCGTTGATATAACGAGTTAAAATCTCGGTCATTTCGTAGCGCAAAAACGGTGTAATCAAATAGATACCATTAAATAATTCATAGGCAGTATCGATTAAGTCTTTTGCAATTGCTAATCCTTCAACTTCACCTTTAATTCGATCTTCTCCAGTAGCATCCATGCGTGCTAAAATATCTTCCGACAATTTAATTCCGGGTACTTCATGATGAATGAAGCGAGCGTTACGAGCACTTGTTAGTGGCATGATGCCGATATAAATTGGAGCCTCTAAATGTTTCGTTGCTTCGTACACTTCTTCAATTTGTTTTGTTGAGTATAGCGGCTGTGTAATAAAATAGTGAGCACCGTATGAAATTTTCTTTTCAAGTCTGACAACTGCACGGTCTAAATGTCGAACGTTTGGGTTAAATGCCGCTGCGATTGAAAAATTGGTTTTTTGTCCAAGTGGCTTTCCTGAATAGGATAATCCTTCATTAAATTGAGCAATTAAGCTAATTAAATCGAATGAAGAGACATCATAAACGGATGTAGCTCCAGGGAAATCTCCAATCTTTGATGGATCTCCTGTAATGGCTAATACTTGGTTAATGCCAAGTGTATGAAGTCCCATTAAATGGGATTGAAGTCCGATTAAGTTACGGTCACGACACGTAATATGAACAAGCGGTCGAGCATCCGTTTGCTGCTGCATAAGCGATGCCATTGCTAAGTTGCTTACTCGAGGTGATGCCAGAGAATTATCTGCAAGGGTAACCGCATCAACACCAGCCTTATGAAGAGCTTTTGCACCATCTAAAAATTTTGTTGGTCCGAGCTGTTTTGGTGGATCAAGCTCAACGATAATTGAACGCCTTTCTTTCACAAGATCATGGAGGTGTGGTTCCTTTGTTTGTTCTTGTTCTTTGATTTCTACAACTGGTCTAATCTTTACTTTCTTTTGCGTAATAGGCTTTTCATGCTTCAATGCTTGTGACATCGCTTGAACATGAGCGGGCGTAGTACCGCAGCATCCACCTACTAAACGAACGCCTTGATTGCGAAAAGCTTTGGCGCTTTCAACGAAATACTCTTGATTTGTAGCGTACTCCACTTTTCCTTCTACATAAGCTGGTAAGCTTGCATTTGGATAAGCTGATAAGAAAGCACGATCTAAAAGCGGAACTTCTTCAAGCGATTGAATCATATGAGAAGGGCCTAAACGACAGTTCAGACCGACAACATCTGCACCTAAAGATTCTAACTCTTGAAACGCATCATAAAGGGATGTTCCATTTTGTAATACGCCAATATCATGGAGTGAAACATGCGTAATGATTGGTTTTGATGTCTCTTTTCTAGCCAAGGACAACACCGTTTTTAATTCTTCAAAATCGTAGTATGTTTCAAATAGCAAGCCGTCAACGCCTTCATTTAACAGCCAAAATAGCTGCTCGCGAATGCTTCGCTTTACTTCTTCTGTTGAGATGGCGTTTTTTTGAAATGAGCGAATGCCCCCTAGTGTACCGACCACGTATGCATCTTTCTTAGCAGCTTGCTTTGCAATTCTGACGGCTGAAATGTTAATATCTTTGACAGCATCTTCTAAACCATATCGTGCAAGCTTTTGATAATTGGCAGCATATGTATTGGTTTGAATGACATCTGCACCTGCTTCTACATATGCACGATGAATGCGCTGAATCTCTTCTTTTTTTGTGATGTTTAGCTCTTCAAAGCAGCTATCAATTCCATGTGAATACAGAAGGGTACCAGTTGCACCATCTCCTATTAAAATGCGTGATTGTAAATCTTCAAGTAACCCCATTTGAAAACCTCCTTAAACGTTCCATTTCATCTGTTATCAGTTGTGTTCAAATAAAAAAAGAAAATGAATTAACAAAAAAAGCCTTCTGTAAGAAGAAGACTTTATTTCTTCTTCTTATCTTCCAAGCGATTTGCTTGCTGGATTTAGCACCATGTCATTTCGACTGGTTGCTGAGGTTTCAAAGGGCCAGTCCCTCCACCTCTCGTGATAAGAATCCATATATGATTATTATTTTAGTTCATTCTGCGATATGTTTACTTAAAAAGAAACGAACGATAAAGATGAAATTTAATCTTATTATCTAATTTATCTGATTTTTGTATATTAT
This sequence comes from Priestia veravalensis, assembly GCF_001457055.1. NCBI lineage: Bacteria > Bacillati > Bacillota > Bacilli > Caryophanales > Bacillaceae > Priestia > Priestia veravalensis. The sequence goes on from NZ_KQ758688.1 coordinate 13,748, forward strand.
ACAAGACAATTTCGAAAATTTCACTAATAAATCATAAGAAGAGGGTGGGCATAACAAAACAAATTTCCAAAAATACCAACACTCCCTTTTCTCACCTCTTTACGTTGTCAGAACACGTTCGTTCCATTGCGCTATGGCCACTCGCTTTCCGCGGGGAGGAACCTGAGCTTCCTCCCTGCGCTTTGGGATCTCAGTTTTCCCTCTCTTTCCCGCAGGAGTCGAGTGTCCTACGCTACGCTTCATTCCAGCCTATTTTCAACATTGTTTTCACAATCAATAAAAAACCTGAACGATTAAAAGTGAGGAACTCTCAACCGTTCGGGTTTATCATTGGCTGAATTACTTATTTCTCAGCCTCGGAGTGCATTGAATTAAATTGTTGAAATCTACGTGTTAGAAAAGAAATTATCTAAATAGGTTTAATCAACAGGTCGTCCTTTAGAAGCCTCTAAAATTTGGAACCACTGCATGCGATTCACCTTTAAGTCCAACGCTTGAATAGCTACATCAATGCGGTTCATTTTTCCAGACCCGACAATCGGCATAATAGTAGCTGGGTGAGCTAGTAACCAAGCATAGACAACTTGATCTAACGATTTCGCTCCAATTTCTTCACCGATTTCTGTTAGCTTGTTTCGAACGCGAATGGAACGCTCATCTTCAGCAGTGAAGATGGAGCCGCCACCTAGTGGTGACCAGGCCATCGGCGCTATCTTATGCTGCTGGCATTGTTCAATTGTGCCTTCTTCAAAATGGTTTAAATAAGTAGGCGAGACTTCAATTTGATTCGTAATAAGTGAAAAAGGTAAGAACGATTGAAGTAAATCAAACTGTGAACGTTTAAAGTTCGAGACTCCAAAGTAGCGTACTTTTCCTTCTTCTTTAAGCTGAATAAACGCATCTGCTACTTCTTGTGGATCCATAAAAGGATCTGGACGGTGGAGGAGTAAAACATCTATATAGTCCGTATTTAAATTCTTTAATGACTGGTTGGCGCTGTTGATGATATGTTCTTTGCTCGTATCATAAAAATTAATTTTACGCTCTGGATATTTATCAGACGTTAGCTTAATGCCACATTTTGTAACAAGTTGCATAGACTCGCGTAAAGAAGGCTTTTGCGCTAACGCTTGCCCAAATAACTTTTCACAGCTGTAGTTACCATAAATATCCGCATGGTCAAATGTAGTAATACCTCGATCTAAGCATTGTTCAATTAGAGTTTGCGTATCATTTGTTGATAAGTTCCAATCGGCTAAACGCCATAACCCATGAATAATTCTTGAAAACTTTAAATCTTCCGCTAGCTTTATGTATTGCATACCTTCAACCCTTTCAAAAGAACTAGATAGTAAATTCGCTTTGATTATAACAGGTAGATAAAGCGATTACATTTTTAAAGATTCGTCATTTTTACTTTGCCTCTACATATAGTTTAGTACAAGCTGCTTTTCTGAGCGATAAGACATGTTGTCATAAAGAATAAAAAATAGTGAGTTCCAAGAAAATGAGGTGGAGAACTTGAGTAAATGGAAGCTGACGCTACAAGTAGCTGCTACCTATATCGGTACGGTAGTGGGGGCTGGGTTTGCAACGGGTAAAGAAATTGTTCAATTTTTTACTCAGTATGGCTCAATGGGTTTATTCGGAATTTTAATTAGCGGTTTGTTCTTTATTTGGTTAGGGTCAAAAATGATGCTTATTGCACAATCGATTGATGCAACGTCTTATCAAACGTTAAATACGCATCTATTCGGTACATTTATGGGGAAGCTGATTAATGGATTTACCATTATTATTTTGTTTGGAGTCACATCCGTTATGCTAGCGAGTACGGGAGCAATTGCAGCCGAACAGTTTGGACTTTGGCCACAGGTGGGTATGCTTCTTACAATTGGTTTAGCATACATATCAGTGTCCAAAGGAATTAATGGGTTACTATTTGTTAATTCACTTGTAGTGCCAATGATGCTTGCTTTTTCAATTTTAATCTTTATTCCACACGCTCCTGATTTTTCATTTTTACAAGTGTCAACGGTTCATTTTCAAGGGGATTGGAACTGGCTGATTAGTCCTTTTTTGTATGTGGCTCTTAATTTAGCATTAGCACAAGCCGTCCTTGTTCCTTTAGGAAGTGAAGTGAAAGATAGAAAAGTCATTAAAAACGGTGCGGTTTTAGGAGGAATTGGTTTAACATTTATGATGGTGGCAACGCATTTAGCTCTTTCAAACTTGCCGTATGCATACCATTTAGATATTCCAATGAGTGAAGTAGTAAAACATATTGGCCTTTTCGTTAATTGGCTCTTTTTACTAGTAGTTTTTGGAGAGATTTTCACCACACTAATTGGAAATGTATTTGGAATTGCTAGACAGATTCAATCCATATTGCCAATCTCAAATCAGCGAGCTTTTGCCTTTATCTTTGCGCTATGTTTTCTAGTTGCACAGGTTGGGTATGGAGAGTTGTTGAAGGTGCTGTATCCGATTTTCGGCTATATTGGATTAGCACTTTTAGTTATGCTCTGTATCAAAAAAGAAAAAAGTTAACTCTGTAAGTTAAGTGAAAATGTGTTAAAAAGTGTGACAACTGTTTAAAGCTTTGCTATAATAAGGTCAAATTCGACAGATATTGTCGACATAAATATCCTTCGGGGTCGGGTGTAAGTCCCAACCGGCGGTGATAAGGCAATGCCTTTAAGCCCGTGACCCGTTTTCGTATTTTTCGATAACGGTGGATCTAGTTAAAATCTAGAGCCGACAGTAAAAGTCTGGATGGGAGAAGGATCAGGAGCACAGTGGATGTGTAGCGATTACATAGGCGTAATGGCTTTTTTAGAAAACCGTTATATCCAACTGCTTATTTAGTATACCGCAAAGTGAGATGGCTATTAAGTGCTATCTTGTTTGTGGATGCTTTGTATACACTGATTCTAAAAACAACCCCCTTGGACACTTGTTTAAGGGGGCTTTTTGCGTACATTGTATGGGGAAAGAAGGTGAAAGAATGTTTACAGGAATTATTGAAGAAATTGGTCAAGTGAAACAAATTAACAAAGGAAAAGAAGCAATTGTATTAACCATTGAAGCACGTGTTGTCCTACAGGACGTGTCTCTAGGAGACAGTATTGCAGTTAATGGTGTGTGTCTGACAGTGACTTCATTTTCAACTAATCGATTTACCGTTGACGTGATGCCTGAAACAATCAAAGCGAGTACGCTCCAATTATTGACCGTGGGCTCAAAGGTTAATTTAGAGCGTGCGATGAGCGCAAATGGACGGTTTGGTGGTCATTTTGTGAGTGGGCATGTTGATGGTATCGGTACAATTGTGAATAAAGAGCGAAGAGGCAATGCTGTATATTATGAAATTAAGGTAGACCCTAGCCTTCGTCATTATATGATGTTAAAGGGCTCTGTTACTGTTGATGGGACAAGCTTAACGATATTTAATGTTACAGATCATTCTTTTACAATTTCTTTAATTCCGCATACTGCCAAAGAAACAATTATTGGAAGAAAAGAACGAGGAGATGTTGTTAACATTGAATGTGATATGTTAGCCAAATATATTAAAGAAATGATGATGAAACCTTCATCTGCTCCTGCACCGAAACCTTCCAATATGCAAAGTTTACTCGAAAAGCACGGGTTTACAAATTAAAAGAGAGGTGAGAAAAATGTTTCACACAGTAGAAGAAGCAATTGATGATTTAAAAAAAGGTAAAGTGGTTATTGTTTGTGATGATGAAGACCGCGAAAACGAAGGGGATTTTATTTCACTAGCTGAAACGACTACTCCCGAAATCGTTAACTTCATGGCAACGCATGGTCGAGGTTTGATTTGTACACCAATCACAGAAGAAGTTGCTGCTAAATTAGAGCTTAATCCTATGGTAACAACCAATACGGATATGCATGGTACAGCTTTTACTGTTAGTGTTGATCATGTATCAACAACAACGGGAATTAGTGCTCATGAGCGTTCGGCAACCATTCAAGCATTAATTGATGATAAAGCTAAAGCTACAGACTTTCGTAGACCGGGTCACGTATTTCCTTTAATTGCGAAAAAAGGAGGAGTATTACGACGTGCAGGTCATACAGAAGCTGCCGTTGACTTAGCACTTCTTGCTGGAGGTAAGCCTGCGGGTGTTATTTGTGAAATCATGAAAGAAGATGGAACTATGGCACGCGTGGCAGACCTTGCTGTGATCGCAGAGCAATTTGACTTAAAAATGATTACAATTAAAGATCTTATTGCATATCGTCGCAAGCATGATGAGCTTGTAAAGCGCGAGGTAGAAATTCAATTACCAACTGCTTTTGGTGACTTTAAGGCGATTGGATATACAAATAAAATTGATGATAAAGAACATGTAGCTATTGTAAAAGGTAAAATTAATCCCGAAGAACCTGTTCTTGTTCGTGTTCATTCTGAGTGTTTAACTGGCGATATTTTTGGATCCAAACGCTGCGATTGTGGACCACAGCTTCATGCAGCACTGTCAAAAATTGAAGAGGAACAATCGGGAATCCTTCTTTATATGCGTCAAGAAGGAAGAGGTATTGGGTTAATAAATAAATTAAAAGCATATGAACTGCAAGAGCAGGGATATGACACGGTTGAGGCTAATGAAAAATTAGGGTTTGCTGATGACCTTCGTGAATATGGGATTGGTGCGCAAATTTTAAAGGATTTAGGCGTGAAAAAGATGAAGCTTTTAACCAATAACCCGCGTAAAATTACCGGTTTAAAAGGTTATGATCTCGAGGTAGTTGAACGTCTTCCAATTGAAATGCCAAAGGAAGTCGAAAATGAGAAATATTTAAATACAAAAGCGACGAAACTAGGTCACTTATTACATTTTTAATTATTTAATTTACACATAAAACATAAAAAAACTAGGAGGAATAGAAAATGAGTCATGTGTTTGAGGGGAATTTAGTTGGTACTGGATTAAAAGTTGCAATTGTAGTCGGGCGTTTTAATGAATTTATTACAAGCCGATTGCTAGGCGGAGCGCAAGACGCGCTAAAACGTCATGGTGTAGCAGAAGCAGATGTGGACATTGCTTGGGTACCTGGCGCATACGAAATTCCGTTAATTGCAAAAAAATTCGCAGAATCAAAAAAGTATGATGCGGTGATTACGTTAGGAACAGTTATTCGCGGCGCAACACCACACTTTGATTTTGTTTGTAACGAAGTAGCAAAAGGCGTTGCTTCACAGAGTCTACAAACGGGCGTACCAATTATCTTTGGTGTACTGACAACGGAAACAATTGAACAAGCGATTGAACGTGCAGGTACAAAAGCCGGTAACAAAGGATGGGAAGCAGCAGCTTCTGCTATTGAGATGGCAAATTTGTCTCGTTTAATTGAAGGGTAATAAAAGCGCTTGTTGCAGTCTAGAACTGTAGCAAGCGTTTTTTAAACTATTTACAAATGTATAATTTACAGGAAAGGTTTTACCCTATATAGTAACTAGTTTATGTTAAGGGAGACTTTCATGCCTCATTATATACCGTTTTTGGTTTTAATTATCATAAGTGTCCTAATCTTTGTTTTTGTTCTATGGAATACAAGGGATAAAAAACTGATTATCTTATTATTCTTTATGATTGGTTTAGCGTACGTGTTGGAGTACTTCATTCTTGTACTATTTAAAAGCTATCAATATAATCCGAATTTTGTACATAAAACAGACCTTGATAATATTTTGGGGTCGTTGGTATCACAAGCCTTTGCATTTCCAGTTATCGCTGTTTTAATTGGGGCTTATCAGCTGAAGTTTCGTTATATTGTACTTATATCGTTTATTTTTATGGGAATTGAAGAATTGTTTATCTCTTTAGGTGTGTATATACAGTATTGGTGGAAAACGATTTACACAGGTATTTTTATGACAATTGGGTTCGTCATTGCAAAGACATGGCATGCGTGGCTGTCTGATCGATTTGAGCGGTGGATTCATGTATTAAACTTATTCTTTAGCTTATTAGCAATTAACACAACCATCATGTTGTTTTTACTTGCCATGTTTAAAACCCACTCTATACATGTGGGGTGGTTTCAATCAGAGACACGGGATGTGCTTAGTTTTAATACACTTTATGTATGGCTTTTAACAGCCCTATATTCTTGGGGAATTTTAAAGCGTTCTCTAACCATGCTAGGCTGCTTTTTTCTTGGTTTTCGAATAGCTGATTTCGTTTTACTGTCTACAGATATATTGGTGTTACCTAAATGGAATTCGTTGGGGTTCTTTGCACTATTAGATGTTGTAGTAATTTTATTTACAGCTAAATATCACTAGTGTTGCATAAATGTTGACGCAATTTTCAGTTTAATGTTTTTTCCTGTTTAGAGCCAAAAAAGTAAATACCTTATTAAAGGTGGCTCCATCCATTTGGAAATTATGTACAATTAGACTTGTGCGACGACGACAATTTATTTTTAAGGAACGGTTTTTCCTTTAATCTTTCGTATCCAGATATGTGCCGGTTTCCATAACGAAGCCCTTAAAAAACGGCTAATCTGTAGCGTTTTTCGCTTACTTTTTGTTTCGATTTGCGCAATTACATTTAGGCAAAAAACAATCAGTGCGATAAACACTTGGTTT
>NZ_KQ758689.1:0-19998 GCF_001457055.1 Priestia veravalensis
GCAATGCCAAAGTCACCGTGATTAAAGAAAACGGGGACTGGTCACAGATTAAAACGAGTAACGGTAAAACTGGCTGGGTTGCCAACAAGTACTTAGCCGATGTGAAAGCCGATGCACCTAAAGATGAAGGTACGTCTGTTTCCAAACAAGCGACCGTGAATGCTAGCTCTTTAAACGTTCGCTCTGCCGCTAGCACTTCAGCTTCCATCGTTACCAACTTGCCGCGCAATGCTAAAGTCACCGTGATTAAAGAAAACGGAGACTGGTCGCAGATTAAAACGAGTGACGGTAAAACTGGCTGGGTTGCCAACAAATACTTAAAAGAAGGCTCTGACCAGCCTGAAACAAACAACCCAACTGAAAAGGTTACAATTACGAAAGCTGCTAACCTACGTACGCAGCCAAGTTTAAGTGCAAGCATTCTTCGCGTAGCACAAGTCGGGGAGTCATTTAATAAAGTAGCTGAGTCAAATGGTTGGGTTCAAATTCAATATTCTAGTTCTCAAACGGCTTGGGTATCAAAAGGACTAACGAGTACTGAAGCACCTTCAACACCAGGTGAAGTAACAAACCCAACTTCAGGTTTAGAAAAGAAGTTAATTGTTATTGATCCAGGTCATGGTGGTCATGATCCAGGAGCCGTTGGTCAAGACGAGCTTGAAAAGAACCTAGCACTAAGAACAGCTAAATTAGTAGCAGCACAAGTTGAAAGCGCAGGTGGTACTGTACTATTTACTCGTTCTGACGACACCTTCATTTCGTTAGATGGCCGAACAAAAATCAGCAACGCAAGCGAAGCTGATGCATTCGTTAGCATCCACTATAATGCAGGAGGCTCATCCGCTACTGGAATTGAGACTTATTACTATTCAGCTCGTGATCAAGAACTTGCAAAATACATTCAAGAGAGCATGGTGCAACACACAAATATGAGAGATCGTGGTGCGCAACAAGCTAACTTCTATGTATTAAAACATAATAATAAGCGTTCCGTTCTTGTTGAACTTGGGTTTGTATCTAATCCAAGTGAAGAAGATCGTATTGCAACAGAACAATATCAGCAGCAAGTTTCTCGTGGTATTGCAGAAGGTATCTCACGCTATTTTGCAGCTACAAAATAAAAAAACTCTCCTTTTATGGAGAGTTTTTTTTACCAACTAGCTTTTTTCACACCAGGAACTTGCCCTTTATAAGCTAGTTCTCGAAATGCAATTCGGGACATTTGAAATTGACGTAAATAGCCCCTCGGTCTTCCTGTTACACGGCACCGATTCTTTAAACGAGTTGGTGAGGAGTCACGCGGCAGTTTTTGTAACGCTTCATAGTCCCCTTTTTCTTTTAGTTCCTGTCGAAGAAGTGCATACTTTTCTACCAATTGTTGACGTTTACGTTCTTTTACAACCTTTGATTTTTTAGCCAATGAATTCTCATCCTTTCAATGCTCTTTTTTGATAGTAATCATTCCGATTTAAAACTTATACTTTAAGGGCAATTTCTATATTAAAACATAGGTAGAAGCTTAATGCAAGCATAACGTTTCATTATTTTATTAAAATAACATTTGAAATTTATTCCATTTTTTAGGCATTGTTTATAGATAAAGAAAATATTTCAATAATATTACAGTTCATTTACATCTCGATAACTTCGCTTTTATTTGTCGAATTGTAGTATATAATCAGTTGTAGAAATTCCAAAAATAATATTTCTAAAGTAAAGGTGATTAAAAAATGAAATCAACTGGTATTGTAAGAAAAGTTGACGATTTAGGTCGTATTGTAATTCCTAAAGAACTACGCCGTGTACTTGAAATAGATGTAAAAGATCCTGTAGAAATCTTTGTAGAAACTGATCGCATTATTTTAAAGAAGTATGAGCCTAACGGAGCTTGTGCAGTTACAGGAGAAGTATCATCTGACAACGTAACACTTGCTGATGGAAAGCTAACATTAAGTCGTGAAGGCATGGAGCGTTTGCTTGAAGAATTAAAACAACATAATATTTAATGAACTTAAAAGGGAACCGCTGAATAGCGATTCCCTTTTTTACTGTTTTTATAGTACGCCAAACGTATGCAAGTACACGATGATAATAACAATTGGAATGATGTAACGAAGTAAGATCATCCATGCTTTAAACAAATATTTCGCTGTTCTGGAGCCTGATATGAATTCTTCATATACAGCATTTTTATCCATGCGATATGAAACAAAAAAGGAAATTAACAGAGCACCAAATGGCATTAAAATGTTAAGTGTTAAATAATCAAGCGCATCGAATAAAATTTTCCCACCAAACGTGATATCTGATAAAACACCAAAAGATAGAGCTGAAGGAACTCCAACAATGAAGATTAAAATCCCCAGAGTCCAAGATGCTTTCGTTCTCTTATCATTGTTCCCTTTTGTTACTGCTGCTACGATTGTTTCAAGTAAAGAAAATGCAGATGTTAATGTAGCAAACAAGAATAACGCTAGGAAAATTGTTAAAAACAAGCCGCCAAACGGAATTTGTTCAAACACAGCTGGTAGTACATTAAATAGTAATCCTGGCCCTGCTGTTGGCTCTAAGCCAATTGAAAACACAGCTGGAAAAATCGCTAGCCCAGCAAAAATTGAAACCAAAATGTTTAGTCCTACAATCATTCCACCTGAACGCTGCAGACTTTCCTCTTTATTTAAGTAAGAACTGTATGTGACCATGATTGAAATCCCAATACTAATTGCAAAGAACGATTGACCCATGGCATATAAAATACTTTCAGATGTTAGCTTTGTAAAATCAGGATTTAAGAAAAATGCTACTCCTTCCATCGCACCATCTAATGTTAATGAACGAATAATTAATGCAATAAATAAAATAAATAGTGCTGGAAACATGTATTTATTTGCTTTTTCAATTCCATTTTGAACACCTTTAGCAACGACAACAATCGTAATAATCATAAAGAGTAATTGTCCTATAACCGGTGAAAAAGAGCTTGAAATTGTATCATTAAATAAAGCTGCGTAATCATCTGTTGAACCTACCAATTGATTTGTAACGCTTCTGTATAGATATAATATAATCCAACCACCAACAACGCTATAAAATGATAAGATGACAAAACTCGTAATAACTCCTAGACGTCCTATCCATACCCATGCCGTTCCTGGAGCAATTTTTTCATATGCAGAAATAGCGTCTTTTTGTGTGCTACGCCCAATAACAAATTCAGCTAATAGTAAAGGCAAGCCGATTAATAACGTAAAGAGTAAGAAAATTAATAAAAACGCGCCTCCCCCACTAGTTCCCGCAACATATGGGAATTTCCAAATTGCGCCGATTCCAACTGCTGAACCTGCTGCTGCCATGATAAAACCTAACTTTGATGTCCATTGATTTGTTTGATTCATCTTGATGTTCCTTTCCATCTAAATTTCTTCAACAAAAAAAAAGCTGGCCTAACGTCTCTTTACAACAAGAGACGTTAGGCCAGCTGACCTCCGCGGTACCACTCTTTTTGATTTTAATTCATCGATTAAAATCCACTTTACTTGTACATCACGTACAAACCTTCTAACGGAGGTTATGCGTTAAGATATAATAAGAAGTGAATTCCGTTCCATCTTAAGAGCTCCTGGGCGAGTTCAAGGTCATCTTATACTGTTTCACACCAACCAACAGCTCTCTGTTATAATTAGATCCTCTACTACTCCCAATCAACGCAAAATGTATATTGAAGAATTTAGTCAATTTATTTCGAAAATTTATAATATACGTATCATAAGTCTTTTTCTCTATAGTGTCAACCACTTTTCCTTATTTTTTTCTCTATTTTTCTACAAAATTCGTCATTTTATGCATATATTTTTAACTTACATAGGCACCATGGTATACTGACTATGAAGTAAAAATTTACATATTAGGAGTGGTAATTAATGTCCTCATCTCAGCGTCTTTTACATCATTTTTCAGCTCATCGTAATGTAACAAATATGTTAATTGATAAGATTGAAGAAAATCATTATGATTATCAACCAACACCAACATCTATGTCAGCATATAAACTCACTACACACATGCTTACTTCTTTTTACACATTTGCGAAAGTAGCACAAGAGGGCAACCTTGCTCCATTGGAAGAAAAGCATGATATTGAGCAGAAAAACTTATCGGAATTAGCCTCTCATTATACTGAAAAAACAAAAGACATCCTAGCTTCTTTAACAGACGACCAGTTAAACTGCGTTATCGATACCTCTGCGGTATTTGGTCAAAAGATGCCCGCAAGCCAATTAGTGTCAATGGCAATCGATCATGAAATTCATCATAAAGGTAACTTATTTGTATATGTTCGAGAAATGGGTCATACAGACCTACCTCTATTTGTAAAGTGGGGATAATTCAGCAGCTTAATTGACTAGCAGTCAATTAAGCTGTTTTTTTAAGAAGCTTGTAAATAAAGATAGAAGGGTCGTTCTATTTTGTCAGAATTGTGATATAATTTTACTATTCAATCGATTGTCTCTTACGTATTTTTCTCCTTAAGCTGTATTGATTGAACGACATGTTCTCGAACTACCTTTAATAAGGAGGCAGTATCAATATGAACCGCACACTCTCACACTCTTCGTTTATTTCGTCTTTTGGTGGAAATGTAATGAACATGCTCTCTCCTCAAGTTGGTGAAAACATCTTAGAAATTGGCTCAGGTAACGGATACATGGCAAATCAGCTTAGCTCTCTAGGTGTGAACATAACAGGTATTGATTCGTCGGAAAATATGATTGAACAGTCACAGCATCATTACCCTCACGTCCACTTTATGCGCGTCAATGCACTGGATTTAGACTATGAAGATCAGTTTGATGCAGTATTTTCCCAAAACACGCTTCACCTTATTCACCCTCCTACTGTTGTTATTAAAAATATTTATCGTGCGCTCAGACTACAAGGACGCTTTGTGACAGAGTTCAATGGCCAAAACCACCTTTATCCTGTTTTTAACGAGGTGCTGCGCCAGCTTGTCGTTTTCAATATTATTTCATCTAATTTTTCTCTCCCTTTTTATTTTCCGAGTATTGGAGAATACACTTCCTTGCTTGAGCAGCATGGATTCGATGTTCAAAGTGCTATTCATTTCATACAGCCTCTCGTTTTACAGCACGAAGATGGCCTTCGTAACTGGCTTGATACACATGCATCATCTCTTTTCAATAATATAACGCCTGAAACAAAACAAATTATCTTTAATAGAGTTGAAGACAAGTTACAAAAAACATTTTTCAAACAAGACGAATGGTGCTTGCCAGCAGCTTATATTCGCGTACAGGCTGTAAAAACAATCTAACATTACAAATTAGCAAAAAAGCCATGCGGTACTTCACCACATGGCTTTTAGAACGACAAAGACATTATTTAAAATGAAGCATATACCCTTTACCTCGCACTACCTGAATATCAAGCGTTTGTCCTATTTTTTTGCGAACTCTGTACATTAAAGAATTAAGCTCTTCCGGATTAACAAATACATCATTTTTTTCCATCACTCGTTCTGGCCAAACTTGTTTTTTGAGCATTTCTTTTGAAACGAAGGTATCGTGCTGTTGAAGTAAATACGATAAACACGCATATTCCTTCTCTGATAATACATATACTTCACCTTTTACTCTAATCTTTTGAAGTACGGGATCAAGTTCATATTGCTTAGATGTGTGAATCTCATTTAATAGTGGACCTAAATCTAATGTTGCGTCCATGTCTTGGCTAATAAATGTTAAGACAGCTGTATCATTTGCAATTGATATTTGATCCTGATGCTGCAGTGTATATGAGTGAGCGGGAATAAGCTTTTGTCCATTTATTTGCGTCCCATGTTTGCTATTTAAATCAATAAGCTGATAGTTGTTTTCATTGGTAGTGATTTTAAAGTGCTTACGAGAGATGTATGCGCTTTGAAACGCTAAATCAGGCAACCATCCATCTCCTTTTCGTCCAACTATAACAGTAGATTGTTCAAGAGGGACAGATGTTCCATTTACAAACGGAGCACCATGCTGAATAATGAGTGTACCATTCATCTGCATTACCTCTTTTTTCAGAATTTTCTTCATCTTATTATGTAATTATGATTATCGTATTTATTGCGATTGTATGTTACTTTCGATACTATCAACTTATCCACTCTTTTTATAATATATGTTCAATTTGTACAAGTAAATAATTTCAGCAAAGTTTAAGTGGATAGTCATAATTAAACTCATGAATTAAATTACAGTTTATTCTTGATAAACAATAATTAGTTATTTTGGCATATGCATATGTGATTACCTTCACAAATCTTATCTCTAAGCAAGTTACTGGAGGAAACAAAATGAACCGTGTAGCACAAGAAAAAGAAATTAAAGCGATTAAAAGACGTGTTGCTGTTGTACTACTAATTATGGGATCGTTCTTATTAACTGGCATAAGCTATGGAATTTATTCTATTATGATGCTGAACCTACATATATGATGATGTAAAAGAGTTTGGGACATAACAAAATGATTGCTTCTAAAAAACGAACACTAGCTGTTCCAATCTTTTTGGTTTGTCTCCACACGTTCGTTCCATTGCGCTACGGCCACTCGCTTTCCGCGGGGAGGAACCTGAGCTTCCTCGCTGCGCTGCGGGATCTCCGTTTTCCCTCTCTTTCCCGCAGGAGTCGAGTATCCTACGCTCCATTCCACCCTGTTTCCAACATTGTTTTCACAATCAACCAAAAAAACCTGAACGATTAAAAGTTATGAACTCTCAATCGTTCAGGTATAGTAGAGGCTGAACTACTTATGTCTCAGTCTCTTTTTACTATTCTTTGTTTGCAACACCTGCATCTGCAAATGTAGCCATCTCTTTAATCATCAAAGACGCTGAATGAAGAAGTGGAAACGCGATAGCTGCGCCACTTCCTTCACCAAGACGCATCTGTAAATTTAATAATGGTTCTTTTTTTAAAATGGACAGAGCGAATCGATGACCTGGCTCAACAGATTGATGGCTTGCAAACATATAGTCGGAAGCTAATTCATTCATTTGGACAGCAAACACAGCCGCTGTAGTACAAATAAACCCGTCCACAATGATTGGTATTCGGTATGAAGCTGCTGCAAGCATTGCGCCAACCATTCCTGCAATCTCAAGTCCTCCAAAAGCTGACAAAATGTCAATCGGATCTTTTACATCATATTGTCTATCTGCTAATGCTTGCTCAATTCTTTCTATTTTATGCTTTAGTTGTTGAGAAGTGATTCCTGTACCGCTGCCGACTAGCTCTTCTACTTTATGATTTGTTAAAGCAGCTAGTAGAGCTGTGCTAGAAGTAGTATTGCCAATTCCCATTTCTCCAACAATTAAGCACTTTATTCCTTTGTTAATTAGGCTTGTTGCCTCATTTATACCTATTTCAATCGCTTGTTCAACTTCATTTCTCGTCATTGCATGTTCATTGCAAAAATTGCGCGTACCCATTCTGACTTTTCGGCACGAAAGTTCACTGTGTTGAACAGTAGTGGCAATTCCAATATCCACAAGTTGAAATTGAGCTCCAATTTGCTTACTAAATACGTTAATAGCTGCGCCACCTTCTAAGAAATTAAGCGCCATTTGAGCAGTTACGCTTTTTGGGAAAGCTGATACCCCTTCTTCAACAACCCCATGATCTGCTGCAAATACCAGTACTCCAGGTGGTGTAACGGTTGGAAAAATCTCTTGTGTAATGCCAGCCAAATTAATTGCTAGCTCTTCTAACCTTCCTAAACTTCCTTGAGGCTTTGTTAGCGTGTCTATATACTTTGCTGCTGCTTCTGCAGCTTTAACATCTAGAGGTTGAATCTGTATGCTTGTCAAATTGTTGTACACTCCTTATTTTTTCTATATTCCTTACTTTATCAAATACTAAATTAGATTGGCTATATTTTTTACATGCCACTTGTTACAATGCGGCTACTTCACTCTTTTTATAAGTAGTTAACGTATATAAACTCTTATTTCAACACAATTTATAGAAAAGGCTAAATGTGAAAGGAAGAAAAATGTGAAAGAACAACTCTCCTCTTTTGTTAAACAGCTTAAAGATTCAGTTACTAACGCTGCTAATGAGATTCAACAGAAAGCAAAGATTATGTTATCCCCTGATTGTGTCACTGTTTTTGAGTTATATGAGTGGGTAAAAGAGCATTCTGAAACCCGTATTCAAAAACAATCGCTGCTTAACTTCAGTTATTGTTTTTATTCGCTTAAGCTGGACGATGCCAGTTATTATATGGAAACAAAACATAGCTATCTGCTGTACATGTCGATACAGCAATCCACAGGAGATTCTTTTACTTACAACTCTTACAAGAATTCCATCCATGATAAAATTAGCATTCCGTTTCCCTCAAATCAAAAAAGCACGATTTCCTAAACGAAATCGTGCTTTTTCACTCATAACTGTTATTTACCTTTGCGAACTTTAAAAAGAAAGAAAGCAACGAGAAACCCGCCAATCGCGGTTAACAGTTTCCACATATGTACAATTGGATTGCTCTTCAATTCGTAAGTTTCTCCTTTCCTTTCATAACAACTAACGTACAACTTTATGCATTTCCATACTATACCATAATTTGTTTATAAATTGCAATAAACGATTACTTTTCATAGTGTAGCCATCTTGATTTTTCTCCGCCCATTTTCTCATAAAAATTCTGAGCAACTTCATTATCAACAGCTGTTTCCCAGGATAACCCCACTAAATCATTTTCTTTTACGTATGTTTCACATGCTTGAAATAATTTTTCTCCTACTTTATTTCCGCGATTCATTGGCAATACGTATAGATCGTTTAAAATAGCTGTTCTCTTTAGCTTTAATGTACTGAAGGTTACATAAATGGTGGCAAAACCAAGCAAGCGATTTTGTTCTTCAGCTACGTATTGAACTCCTTTTGATGAATCGGCTAATAATAACTCAAGGTGAGAAACTATCTCTTTTCGTGGCGGTTCCGGCTGATGGTAAAAATCAACAATGTATTCTTTCATCAGTGTTGCTAGTCGTTCAACATCCTTTTCAACTGCACATCTAATAACAACCATATGCTCACTCCTCTAGTTAAACTGTATGAAAATTCAACTATTTATTATAGCATAAATTGGATATTTCACAGAACAACCTATTAGATTAATAATCTCTCGAAAGAAAGGCATACACTGGACAAACTTCCCATATATTATCAATGTACTAGCTTTTTGACAATTAATGAATAACTTTTTATATAGGGTGAGGACTATTTTTACTCGAGCAATCGTCATTTTTTGTGGTAGTTTATTAATCGGCTTAGGACTTAATGGGTTTATTGCACCCCATCATTTATTGGATGGTGGACTTATCGGCTTGGGCTTAGTTATTTATTACATGATTGGCTTGCCAATCGGCATATCCATTTTATTAGTTAATATACCTGTTTTTATTTACGCATTTTTTTACCATCGCAAACATTTTTTCTATGGCAGCATTGGGTTACTCTTTTCTTTTTTTATGACAGAAAAGCTAAACGTTATTGGTGGGAGTATGGAAATACCTTTACTGTTTAGTTCCATAATTGGAGGCGTGCTAACTGGTATGGGAATCGGTTTAATGCTTCGATATGAAGTTAGCTCAGATGGTCTTGATCTTATCGCTTTAATTATTTCAGCAAAGTGGCCGATTAATATTGGTCTTGTTATTTTTCTATCGGACAGCTTAATTATGCTTATCGGCTTACATATCGTGGGTTTTACAGCTTTTTGCTACTCAATGATTGTCATCATGATGAGCAGCTTTATGATTATTACTTTCACTTCAAAGAAATGGATACCATAATAAAAAAAGCGCCATATCCAGGCGCTTTACATATTACCAACGTACATATCTAAATGATGGGGAAGAACCGAAATTGTTGCGGGCGTAGTTGTTTCTTTTTCACCATCACAATCTACAGTCTTCTGTGGAGTAGCGTCAATTGTTACTCGTTTTGTCTTAAAATGTAACAGCTGACTTGTTGGGTCCATTTGCTCTTCTCCAGGCGCTGTTTGAAGCCATTTGATGAGAGGCTCAAGAGCCATTTGTTTGACCACATATACATCTAAAAGCCCATCTTGAAACGAACAATTTCCTAAAACAGCTCGGTTTCCACCAAGGAAAGGACCGTTGCCAATCAAAACCATTACTGCTTCACCCTCATAAGTCGTTTCATCGCTATCAACTTCTACCTCAAAAGGTTCTACTTGGCTAATCGTTCTCCCCACACTCATATAATATGAGAACTTACCAAACTTTTCTTTCCCATCTTCTAAAATGTTCTCAGAAACGTCTGCTACAAGGCCGATTCCCCAGAAGTTTAAAAAGTATTGTTGATTATGCTTGCCAACATCAACTGCAATTTTCTTTTGTGCAATAATTTGCTCTACTGCTTTCAATGGATTTTGATTCATGCCAATTGCACGAGAGAAATCATTACATGTTCCTCCTGGAAGAATTGCGAAAACGGGGCATTGTTCAAGCGGTGCAATGGCATTCACAAGCTCATAGATGGTTCCGTCTCCCCCAGCTCCAATAATGACATCCACATCAGAAGCGATTTCTTTTACAATTTCACTTCCATGACCTGGAGCCTCGGTTTCGTATAACTTCACCTCTGAAAAGGCTGTTTTCAATCTATCACAAATAAGTTCAATCGACTCAATTAATTTTTTATTACCTGCGTTTGGGTTTAAGATAACAGCTACTTTCATGTTTGTCTCTCCTATACATTACGTTTATTTGTCAATGTTCCCCTATTTTTATTAAGTTGAAACATGAACTTTTTCTGATGTGAATTTTGAACGTTTTATGACACTCTGTAAAATAAAATATTCTTCTTCTAAAAGCTGATATAATATCTTCCTAGAGTATGGCATTATTTGAAGGAGATGAAGCACGTTATGTCAATTAAGTATATGACTCAGCTATTTGCAGCTTGTTTCATATTTCTTTTATCAACGGCAGCAACATGGTATGAGGGATCCAATTTGACTGATGATTCGTTTGAATGGAGAGATTCAGCAAAATATACCTCGATTGCTACTACTCCTATTACCTCTGGATACGATATTTCACAGGTGGACTATTTTATCTATGCGGCTAAACTTTATCCATTTTTCCCTATACTGATGCTTGTAAGCGGCTTGTACTTACTTATTCTCCTTCTCGTTGCTGCTTTTAAGAATCGTTATTCATATATGAGTTTTTGTTTATTTATGCTAGCAACTCTGCTTTTTTTGCTAGGTTATAAACTATCGGCAAGTCCGTCTATTGGAGGGCTAGCTCTCATGAAAACGTGCTTAACCACCGGTTCTTTCGTGCTGATTTTTAGCTTTTATTATGGTTTAAAATTTATCAGAAACCATAAGATTCCATTCTTATCATCATAATTATTTATCTATTATTAAATAAATTAAAAGCACAAGGGTTTACTTGTATGTAACTGACCCTTGTGCTTTTTTATAGTACAATTTGAAAATATTTTTTTAGCTCTTTCCTAAACTGATCATCCGATGTAATAGGTGTTTTCACTTTCTCTAATCCTTTTGTAATTTTTAATGTATTAGATGATAATGAAACTTTACCATCTTCAGTCGCTACGCTACAAAGCTTCTTTTGGCGAAAAAATGAAGTTGGATCGTGCTCATAATATCGGCAGGCAGTATAAAAATCATCTAGTTTTCTTGATTGAAGAGAAAATTTAAAAAGATCCTGCCAATCACTATTTTTTTCTTGAACAATCCATTCGTCATGACGGTTTAACACTCGGTATTCACCATTATTGTCCTTATATGTATGCCGGTCCTCAATTAGTAAAGGTTCAAAAAAGCCCCCTCCAATTCCTATATCGGCTAAGTAACTTTTCGCATCTACCTCTACGCATAGCGCTAGATGCGTACAGTCTTTGTTCCAGCTCTCTTGCGTTTCATTCCAAAATGCCGCTGATATCAACGTTACTTTAAATCCAAGCTGTGTTAAGATTGCGTACAATAAGCTGTTTGTTTCAAAGCATAGACCGCCGCGTTTGTTTCGTACAACTTTATCAAACACATGCTCTGGGTTCATTGATAAAGGCTTATTTAAGTGAATATCAAGATTTTCAAATGGAATTGTTAGAACAGATTGCTTATGTATATGCTTTAATAATGATGTTTGATCTGTTTGTAGATGTGCGTGAATGTGTTGTAAAAATTGTTGAATATGAACCATTTTTTCTCCTCCCTTATTTTCTACTTAAATACCTTTGAATACGTTCTGCCACCTGTTGATAAAAGCTAAGGTCATGAGGAACTAGTTTTTTGTAGGTAATGTCTCCTTTAAAGGTCAATTTCATACCGTCTTTGCATGTGAATCCTTCTGCAAGAATGCTGTTTGTTTTGCCAAAACAAAAATTGTAAAAGTGATTGAAGTCAACGCGAACAATTCCTGCTACCTCTTCAAGCTGTAGATGATAGTCTCTTATTTCATATGGTGTTTCATATACAAAGACATGAGCAATCTCTTTATCAATGAAACCTTCTTTGTAAGCTTCATAGTGGACTTTCCCAATTGAAACCAACTCGTCCAATTTGACTTTTACACCTAGTTCTTCTTCTACTTCTCGAATTCCATTTTCAACGGTCTCATCAGCTAAAAGGTGTCCTGCAGCAGTGATATCAAACAAGCCCGGATAGTCTTTTTTATCCGTACTTCTGAGCTGTAAATAAATATAGGCTTTTGATGCTTCACGGCTGATAAACCAACAGTGAAACGTTTCATGCCAATAACCAAGTCGATGAACTTCTGCACGTGATGCTTGTCCAATTGGCTGATGGTTTTCATCAAATACCTTTAACATTTCATTTTCCATAACGACGCTCCTTTATTTATGTTCATAAAAAAGCACTACACTGGTATAATCTTACACCATTGTAGCGCCGATGAACATTATTATACTCTAATTATTTCGAGAAAAAATCATGTTTAACAGCTAACGGAGGCTGCTCAAGCCAGCCTTTTTTGATACTGATTTTCACACCATCAAGCGCAAACTTTACTGTTTCAAGCAATAGTCGACCGAAGTCAATTGTAATGTCTTTGCGAGCAACTTTTGAAAGGGCTGTTCCGTAATTAGAAAGTCCATTTGTACTTGAAATGCCTGTGTGATAAATCATTAAAAATATTAATGATTAAAATAAAATAACAGTATTTCACTAATAGTTAAATCTCCTTTATGCTCAAAGAAGTACGAATCATATTGGAGTTGAAAAACATGAATACGAATAATGGTATTAAAAATGAACGTGGTTTAGCATATAGTGGTGGTCTTGCTTTTACCTTTGCTGTGGCGCTAGGAGGGTATTTTCTTGCATCTCTCTCAATTTTTAAAATGATAGGCCCCCTTGCTTGTGCACTCTTAATTGCAATTATTTATCGAAATTACATTGGGTACCCGACTCAACTTGAGCCAGGAATTAAATTTGCATCTACAGCTCTACTTCGTGGAGCTATTATCTTGTATGGTCTTCAGCTTCAGATTGATCAAATATTTGCTGTGGGTATCGGTATTTTTTTTAAAGATGCATTGGTTATTATCTTTTCGATTACGTGTATGGTCCTGGTTGGAAAATGGCTAAAAGCAGACTTGGCCATTTTATTATTGCTTGGTGTAGGAACGGGCATATGCGGAGCAGCCGCTATCGGAGCCATTTCTCCTATTATAAAATCAAAAGAAGAAGACATCGCAATAAGCATCGGAATTATTGCGCTAATTGGAAGTGTTTTTTCCATTGTCTACCCTTTTCTTCAGTCAGCTTTACATCTTTCTTCTGAAGATTACGGAATATGGTCTGGCATGAGTCTACATGAAATTGCTCATGTAACCCTCGCTGCTATGCCTGCAGGCCAAGAATCTCTATCCCTTGCTATTATAGCCAAGCTGGGCAGAGTCGTATGGTTAATTCCAATTAGCTTTTTGTTTGTTTTACTTATGAAAAAGAAAGAAAAACAAGGGACACCAACAGCTATCAAATTCCCATGGTTTTTAGTGGGTTTTCTTTTAATGAGCATTTTCAACAGCTATATTTTGGGAAGATATATACACATTCCTAATACAATAATGAGTATCACCCCTGTCTTAACTACGTTCATTTTAACAATGGCAATGGTTGGTTTAGGTTTAAACGTTAACATTAAAACGCTATGCTCTAAATCCGTTCGGCCAATACTAGCAATTATCATTACTTCGTTGCTACTATCAACTATTACCCTAGTGATCATTTAATTCACAAAAAAGAAGCGAATCCTTCAACATCCGCTTCTTTTTAATTCGAGTGTTTATTGTTTTTGTTCCACTGGCGTATAGCCGATATAAGATGACTGCGGACGATAAATACGATTATCTTCTGACTGCTCAAGTACGTGTGCAGTCCATCCTACCAGTCGACTTGCCGTAAAAGTGGGTGTGAACAAATCTGCTGGAAGCTCCACTGCTTTCATAACAGCTGCAGCAAAATATTCTACATTCGTGTAAATTTTTCTTCCTGGCTTATATTCATTTAACAGTCGAATGGTTGTATCTTCAATTTTTACAATAAAATCAAACCATTCGTTATCATCTGATATTTGCTTTGAAACCTCTTTTAAAGCTTCTGCTCTTGGATCATGTGTTCTGTACACACGATGTCCAAATCCCATAATTTTCTCTTTGTTCTCAAGCTTCTGTCGCACCCAAGGCTCAATGTTTTCTGCAGAGCCAATTTCTTGGAACATGCTAATAACACCAGAAGGAGCACCTCCATGTAAAGGTCCTTTCATTGCACCAATCGCTCCGCAAATCGCAGAGACCATGTCTGATTCAGTTGACGCTACCACGCGCGAAGAAAACGTTGATGCGTTCATACCATGCTCAATAGTAAGTACAAAATATGCGCTCAATGCTTTAACTAAGCTTGAATCCGGTACTTCTCCTGTGATCATATACAGATAGTTAGCCACGTGATCTAGATTCTCATTCGGCTCAACAACTTCTAAACCATTCATTTTACGATACCAATAAGCAATAATAGTTGGCGCAATTGCCGTTAATGCAACCGCTTGATTTTTTGTAGGCGGCCAACTGTAAGATGGATCGCCAAGTGCTGAAATGCATGTACGAAGAGCACTCATGACTTCTGTATCTCTCGGTAAACAATCCATTAGCGCTACAATATTTTTTGGTAATACGCGATGTGCTTTCATCTCTTCTTTAAATTCATTAAGCTGTTCATGATTTGGTAACTGTCCGTTCCAAATCAAGTAAGCTACTTCTTCAAATGTATAGTTAATTGCTAAATCTTTCGCCCAGTATCCACGGTAAATCAGCTGACCTTTATCTCCATCAACGTGCCCAACTTTTGTTTCAGCCGCTACAATTCCTTCTAAACCTTTTACATATGTCATTATGACCACTCTCCCCTTTTTATTTTCTCTTTATTTATGAGGTGTTCTTGTAGTCTGATAAATTTCATCTTTCTATTTTATTCTTCTTCTTTATATGTAAGAACAAATCAATGGCGATGTATGAGGAACAACTATTATTATTTCTGTAAATTGAAGGTTCTAAAAACGGTATTTCTGAGGGTATAACCATTAATGATAACGCTTATAACATTGTGTTCTTATACAAAATAAGAAGGTTTATTCTTGTAAAAAAGATGAATTATCATTCAGTTTCCTTATGTAAGAGTTTACATTTTATTGAAACATAAGTAAAATAGATAAATAGAATAAATAGTATGAAAACAAAGAATATTAGTGAGGGGCTTGCTTATGGACATTCGTGAACTGCAACACTTTATGGAAGTTGTGAACCAAAAGAGTTTTACCAAGGCTGCATCTGCTATTCATTTATCTCAACCTGCTTTGAGTAAAATTGTGAAAAAGCTTGAAGAAGAGTTGGGCGTCGATTTATTTGATCGCTCGACTCGCAAACTGACTCTTACAGATGCAGGTCAAGTTGTATATAATCAAAGCCAAAAATTAGTTTCAACATTACATGAGCTTCATGCTCTATTAGATGATCTTAGACACTTACCAACTGGTGAAATTAAAATCGGCATACCACCTTTAATTGGTACCATTGTTTTTCCAATGATTGCAAAAAAGTTTACTAAAAAGCATCCACAAGTAACACTAGAACTCGTGGAATTAGGCGCTAAGCGTATTGTTGAACTTGTTGAGTCTGAACAGGTAGACCTTGGGATTATTGTACTTCCAGTCCAAAACCCAATGTTTCATATTTATCCATTTGTACAAGAAGAGTTTAACTTATATATTCACCATAAACATCCACTTGCTCAAAAGCAGGTCGTATCTCTATCGGAATTAAAAGAAGAACCTTTCATCTTATTTAGCAAAGATTTCTCGCTTCACGACCGTATTATTCATGAATGTATTGAAGCTGGCTTCCAGCCGAAAATTGCCTATGAAAGCTCACAGTGGGATCTTATCATTGAACTCGTAGCTTCTGAACTCGGGATTGCTATTTTGCCAAAATCGGTTTATCCGAAGATTAATAATCCTTTAATACGTAGCATTCCCATTTCTTCTCCAACACCGATGTGGGAGTTAGGTATTATTTTAAAGAAAGAACGCTATATGTCATTTGCTACGCGAGAGCTTCTTAGCTTCTTAGTAGATGAAGAAATTATCCTACCGTCCCATATGATGAAAAAAGAAGAAGCTCAAAATTTACCTACTCCGTAATTTATTAGAAATAAGAATGGTTTACGTTAAATAAAAAATGGTATAGAACAAAATGTCATGATTTCTTCTCAAAGATGATTCATCACGTTTCTACAATAGTTAAGTTATAAGAATAAGTTCGAAACCAACAAAAGATATCCGAACTATCAAAAGAAGTTAACTTTCGACGGTTCGGATATCTTGTTGACTTAAATACTTATTTTCCAGCTTCTTTTATATAAACATATTCTTATATAAGACCATAAAAAAACACCTTCAATGTAAGAGAAGATGTTAGGAATCGTCTGTACTTGTTTCTTTATAAATTTTGTGCAACATGCGATTAACAAGGACCATGCATACTCCTGCAAGTGCGAAAAGTGCGAACCATTCTTCCATTATCATAACTTTTCCTCCTTTGAAAATCGACTTAGTATATTGTCTTACAAGATAATTCGAACAAGTATCCTGTAAGACAATAATAGCAATTGATACCTAAATTGTAAATAGTATACGCTTACATTTTTAAAATTTTCCGTCTATTCAATGATTAGTGATGACTTCTACTGGTCCATGGTCGTCACAGTGACCATCATGCACATGATGTAGCCTTCCATTTACTAAATAGTCCATATGATCTCCATGGGGTACCATCTCATGGCCACAATCCTCTTCATAATTACATCCACACTCTATTAGCTGACATGCATCACGGTTGGTTTCATTTACCGGAATTACACACTCGTCCCAATGGTCATTATGTTTATGGTGTAGGTGACCGTTATGAACATAATCAATATGACCATCATGCATAATTTTCGTATGTCCACATGCTAGGCTATGCTCATGTTTATGTAAACCGCTATGTTCTTTATGCTCCATTTTTCCACCTTCCTACTCTATCTTTATTATGCACATTCCCCTATTTAAAAATCAGCGGAATATTTTAAAGAACAAAAAAAGCTGTGCAGTCGCACAGCTTTTTTACCCAGTCGTCTTTTACGATATACTCTGTTCTTAAATATTTTTTGGCTTTTTCTTTGCTGAACGTATCAACAACATCTAAGAAGTTATCGACCGGCGCAAAAGTGGTCATCGCTAGCTTGGAACGATTTAAAATTTTAAAATTTCGGTCCACAGTAAAATATGGAACAGGAGCACTTTTAAGCATCGACATGTATGTCCACCCCTTTTTTATAACGTAATAACCATTCATTTAGTTCGTTTAAACTTGGCATTTGTTTTGCTTTTTCAAATATAGTACTTGCAACGTGATTTGTCGCAATGAGTCTTCCACCAACTAAAGTAATTGGTTTTGGGTTTAAATCTTCTAACATATTTACATATTGCGGAAGCTGATCTAAATGATACGAAATGCTAGCGGATAATGCTACGATATCAGGCTGCCAGTCCTTTGCCATAACCTCCGCTGCTTCCTTTGGCAAGTCTGCTCCTAAAAACCGCGTATCGAATCCATGTTCTTCAAATAGAAGCGAGACCATCTTTAATCCAATAAAATGCTGTTCTTCTTCTAAACAAAATAACATCACTTTTCCGTACTCTTTTTTGCTTTCACTTGTCATTTCTTTATAAAATCCATAGCGTGTTAATACATAATCACAGGTTGTAGTCGCTACATGCTCGTCTGCAACCGTAACGATATTCTTTTCCCAAAGCGTGCCAATATAGTACATAGCAGGCGTCAAAAGACTTTCATAAATATCTAAGCTACTTGCTCCTTTTTGTAAAGCTTCTTCTACTATATCCCACGCACTATCTTGATTTCCTGAAAGTAACTGATTAACTAACCTCAAGGTTTGAGATTTCAATGTTTCTCACCTCAGTCCATCATTTATCACTTTTTACCAATTAAAATAAGAAAGCGAGAAAGCCCTAAAGAACTTTCTCGCTAAAGGTTGTATCTTTCTATTTAAAAGTTTTAATTTTATTCAACCTTATCATATAAATATAAGGCCAACAACTGAAACTAGTGTATTTATGGACAAATAGTATAAACCTCCCTATTTATTCACCTTAAACTTATCTACATTCCCTGTTTCCTTCAATTTACTCTTTATTTTGATTAATTTCACACTATCTTTTATTTTTGGTCAAAACATGCATAACTTGGTTCATTCGCGGGTATCAAAAAGATATAAGATTCAAATACACTATCAGGAGGTTGTTATTATGTCATTTATTTGGATGCTTATTGTAGGTGGACTTATTGGTTGGTTAGCTGGTATCATTACTGGAAAAGATGTCCCAGGAGGGATTATCGGTAACATTATCGCTGGTTTTATCGGAGCTTGGTTAGGTGGACTTATTTTTGGAAACTGGGGTCCTGAGATGGGCGGATTCGCCATTGTACCTGCCATTATTGGTTCAATCATTTTAGTATTAATCGTAAGTTTCGTTATGAGAAAAATGCGTAGAAACCACGCTTAACATTGAAAAACGCTGCTTTGTAAAGCAGCGTTTTTTTCGTGAGTCAAAATATTTGAATCAAAAATACCCTTCTTGTTACACTGAGTCTATCCTTACTTAAAAGGATTGCATACAAAGACTGGTTTTGAAGCATTTAAAGAAGTTGGCGTGAAAATAATTCACCCTTCAATGCTTAACTTTTACGAAGATGTAAAAGACGGTAAGAACCTTTATGAAATTGTTCGAAACTACTGGAGCGGCACTATTATCGGAGTTGGTGATTTAACACCAGAATCTGCAGAACGTGCTCTAGAAGCTGGCTGGATTGACGTAGTCGCTATTGGACGCCCACTTATTTCAAACCCTGACTATTTACATCGTATTCAACAAGGTGAGCCTCTTGTAGAGTACGATGCTGCGACACACTTACCAAAACTAATTTAATAATCGTAAAAGAGCGGCCTATAGCCGCTCTTTTTTCAGGCTGTTGAGAAACTTTGTTCTCAACAGCTTTTTTATGTCTGTCTTTTTTTATCAGTGGTAACACTGATAAAAAAAGACTGGAGTTGATGAAACATGATGGGTGCACTTAAAAATCATCGAGATGAACAAGTGATGGTTTCTGTAGAAGATTTAGTTCCTGCCAATCACTTTTTGCGTACAATTGAAGCGACAATTGATTTTAGCTTTATTGAAGAAAAGCTTCTTCCTTATTATTGTGAAGACAATGGACGTCCTTCCATTCATCCCATTACGCTATTCAAAATGATGTTTATTGGTTACTTTTATGGCGTTCGTTCCGAACGTCA
>NZ_KQ758690.1:0-19947 GCF_001457055.1 Priestia veravalensis
GTTCCATATTGTCATGGATACAATAAGAACGCTC
The DNA here is from genome assembly GCF_001457055.1 of Priestia veravalensis. NCBI lineage: Bacteria > Bacillati > Bacillota > Bacilli > Caryophanales > Bacillaceae > Priestia > Priestia veravalensis. The sequence continues at coordinate 35 of NZ_KQ758690.1, forward strand.
ATCTTTTAAGTGAAGGTGTTTGGCAATGGTTTTAGAAAAGCCGATTTTTTCGTCAAACTCACGGAAGATGAATTGGCCAGTATCGGAAGAAAGTTCGCCTCCATCGTGAGTTAATTTGAGTTGGTGATTGAAATGAAGTGTTGTTTGCGGTAATCTAATCATGAGAAGAATCCTTTCTTTTGGTTAGTTCTTAGTCGATTTAACCTTAACAGAAATGGATTCTTTTTTCATTTTTTTAGTGAAAAAGAGAATCCCACAGGAAAGCCGATAAATCGCCTTTCCTGTGGGATTTTGTATTTGGGTATGAATAATTCAGGTGAAATGTTAAGATAATGTAAATTTTTTAGAATCAGCGTTTACACAACATTTATTTTACGTTAATAATTATGTGGGACTTGTAGATGTCTGTCGAAAAATGAGACTGTAGAGATAGGAGTGAAATTCTTTGGAACTAGATGTTCAGAAGATGATATTTGAATTTATCGGTGGCCTCGGGATTTTCCTGTTTGGGATTAAATTCATGGGTGATGGCTTACAAAAGTCAGCTGGAGATAAATTACGCGATATACTAGATCGTTTTACAACCAACCCATTTATGGGTGTGTTAGCAGGGATTTTAGTTACCATACTTATTCAAAGTAGTTCCGGAACGACTGTTATTACCGTAGGGTTAGTAAGTGCTGGTTTTATGAACTTACGCCAAGCCATTGGCGTTATCATGGGAGCGAATATCGGGACAACCGTTACAGCTTTCATTATCGGTATTAAAATTTCAGACTATGCGCTACCGATTTTAGCTGTAGGTGCTCTCATGCTATTCTTCTTTAAAAGCAAGCCAGTTCAAAACTTTGGTCAAATCGTATTTGGCTTTGGGATGTTATTCTTTGGTTTAGAGCTAATGGGCGATGGCATGAAGCCACTTCGTTCCCTTCAAGCGTTTCAAGACTTAACAGTAAGTATGAGTGATAACCCAATTTTAGGTGTTGTCATCGGTACAGTATTTACGGTTATCGTTCAAAGCTCAAGTGCAACAATTGGTATCTTACAGGAGCTATTTGGCCAAGGAGCAATCGATATTTATGCAGCGTTACCGGTATTGTTTGGTGATAATATTGGTACAACTATTACGGCAATTTTAGCATCCATTGGTGCAAGCGTTGCTGCAAGACGCGCAGCGTTAACTCATGTTGTATTTAATATTGTGGGTACAGTAATTTTCTTAATTATTTTACCGTTATTTACTAAAATTATCATCTATCTGCAAGGGGCACTAAGTTTAAATCCAGAAATGACAATTGCATTTGCGCACGGTGCATTTAATATTTCTAACACAATTATTCAGTTCCCATTAATCGGGTTCTTGGCTTATATCGTAACAAAAGTAATTCCTGGAGACGATGCGCTAGTTGACTTTAAACCGAAACATCTAGATCCAGTTTTTATTGAACAATCACCATCAATTGCGTTAGGACAAGCAAAAGAAGAGCTCGTTCGTATGGGGCAATTCTCAACAATTGGATTAGAAGAAGCAAACAATTATTTGAAAACGAAGCAACATAAGCATTCTGATATGGCTTTACAAATTGAAGATGCCATTAACAATTTAGATAAAAAAATTACTAACTATTTAATTTTACTTTCTTCTTCTTCTATGTCAGCTTCAGAAAGTGAAGAGCATTCAATGCTGTTAGACACGGCTCGTGATATTGAACGTATTGGAGATCATTTTGAAAATATCGTAGAGCTTGTTGATTATCAAATTACTAACAAAGTAAAGGTAACATCTGAAGCTAATAAAGATTTAGCAGAAATGTTTGAACTAACAATTTCAACAGTTAAAGAAGCTGTTGCAGCACTAGAGAACAACGATCGTGAAAAAGCTGTTCACGTAATGCAACAAGAAAATCAAATCGACAGCATGGAGCGTTCACTTCGTAAAAAGCATATTTTACGCTTAAACGAAGGTGCTTGCACAGGCTCAGCTGGTATTGTATTTGTTGACATTATTAGTAACTTAGAGCGTATTGGAGATCACGCAGTTAATATTGCAGAAGCAGTGTTAGGAGAAAATCAAAAGAGTGTGACTCAAAAATCTCAATAAGCTAAAAAGAGCGACTCGTTAACGAGTTGCTCTTTTTTATGGAATATTATTATCAAAAAAGTTGTTACAGTGTATACTGTTTGATAATAATAGTAAATAGAGATTGAGATGAAAGGAAACGTGTTAAGTTGGACTTTTTATATTGGACACTCATTGCAATTTGTTTTGTTGTATCATTTATTGGATTAGTCTATCCTATTATTCCAAGCGTACTGTTTGTAGCACTTGGATTTTTATTGTACGGGTTTTTCTATAGTTTTGAACCATATACTTTCTTGTTTGTGCTTATTCAAGGTCTGCTTGTGGCAGCACTTTTTGCCGCTGATTATTTGGCAAATCTAATTGGTGTTAAAAAGTTCGGTGGAACAAAAGCGGGTATTTGGGGAAGCACCATTGGATTGTTGGTTGGTCCATTCTTAATTCCTGGGCTTGGTATATTAATTGGCCCATTTTTAGGGGCGGTGATTGGTGAGTTAGTTGTACACCGTACGAATTTTCAAAATGCTATAAAGATTGGTTTTGGATCGTTAGTTGGCTTTTTCAGCGGTGCTATTTCAAAAGGAATTATACAGGCGGCAATGATTATTTACTTTCTTATCGTTGTTTTATAATAATTTGTTGACTTTTAATTAAAAACATGTTAAATTTTTAATGTCGCTAATAAATGTTATATCGTTCCACAGTAGCTCAGTGGTAGAGCAATCGGCTGTTAACCGATCGGTCGTAGGTTCGAGTCCTACCTGTGGAGCCATGGCGGTGTAGCTCAGCTGGCTAGAGCGTACGGTTCATACCCGTGAGGTCGGGGGTTCGATCCCCTCCGCCGCTATTCCTTTAAGTGACAAAGCATACATACTATTATTCCACAGTAGCTCAGTGGTAGAGCAATCGGCTGTTAACCGATCGGTCGTAGGTTCGAGTCCTACCTGTGGAGCCAAGGACCCTTAGCTCAGCTGGTTAGAGCAGACGGCTCATAACCGTCCGGTCGCAGGTTCGAGTCCTGCAGGGTCCACCATGAAAAGGTTGGAGGAATACCCAAGTCCGGCTGAAGGGATCGGTCTTGAAAACCGACAGGGGTGTTAAAGCCCGCGGGGGTTCGAATCCCTCTTCCTCCGCCATACATATTGTTGATTAATCTTTCTTTACAATTGTGAAGAAAGATTTTTTATTTTGTTTTCAAATAAAATTTTACGTTTAAATAGGATAGACAGTGGGAAACAGGTAAATATAAGTGATGATTAAATGCTTTTTCATTGAAAGCGTAGGTTAAATTTGCTAATCTAAAAACATGAGGTGAGTTTTCTTTCACCAAATTAGGTATATATTTTAAAGGAGGAATTACCCATGGCTTACGAATTACCACAATTACCTTATGCATATGATGCACTTGAACCACACATCGACAAAGAAACGATGAACATTCACCATACGAAACACCATAACACTTACGTTACAAACTTAAACGCAGCAGTAGAAGGAAAAGCTGATTTAGCTTCTAAAAGTGTTGAAGAGTTAATCTCAAATATGGATGCTGTACCAGAAGATATCCGTACAGCAGTACGTAACAATGGTGGTGGACATGCTAACCACTCATTATTCTGGACAATTCTTTGCCCTAACGGTGGCGGCGAGCCAACAGGCGAGTTAGCAGACGCAATTAGCAGTAAGTTTGGAAGCTTTGACGCATTCAAAGATGCATTCGCTAAAGCAGCAACTACACGCTTCGGTTCTGGCTGGGCTTGGTTAGTTGTAAACAACGGTGAATTAGAAGTAACAAGTACACCAAACCAAGATAGCCCACTAATGGAAGGTAAAACACCAATCCTAGGACTAGACGTTTGGGAGCATGCTTACTACTTAAACTACCAAAACCGTCGTCCAGATTACATTTCAGCATTCTTTAATGTAATTAAATGGGACGAAGTTGCAAAACGCTACGCAGCAGCAAAATAATGAGAGAAAAAACCAGTAAAGCAATTATTGCCTTTACTGGTTTTTTTGTTTTCCAATTCTTTTACATATCTCCTTTTCTTTTTCACACACTAGGGGTAGAAGAGAAAAGGAGTTTTTTATATGCCTTTATTAAAAAAAGTTGTTGGAGATGTAGAAGTTAATAAAGATTTATTGTTATTACTTATCATTGGAGGGCTATATGCTTTAGCCATTTCAATTTCAAATTCATTTGTAAACGTGTATTTATGGAAACAAACAGGAGAGTTTTCTGCTTTAGCGATTTATAATTTAGTCATTGTTATCTTTCAGCCATTAACCTTTATTTTAGCAGGAAGGTGGGCTAAAAAAATTGATCGAGTCGTTGTGCTTCGATTAGGTGTTTCGTTTCTATCTGTTTTCTATATCGTGGTGTTGATGGTAGGCGACCGTGCCGATGAATTTTTAATTCTTCTCGGTGCTCTTTTAGGAATAGGGTATGGATTTTATTGGTTAGCATTTAACGTGTTAACGTTTGAAATTACAGAACCTGATACACGGGACTTTTTCAATGGTTTTCTAGGAGTATTAAATTCGTTTGCTGGAATGATTGGACCTCTAGGAGCGGGCTTTATTATTGCTAGCTTATACGAATACATTGGTTATCGTGTGGTCTTTGGCGTTTCACTCCTAATGTTTGTTTGTGCAGTTGTCCTTAGCTTCTTTTTACAAAGACGTCCAGCTGAGGGCGTATATAAATTTAGAGAAGTACTAAGAGAAAGGAAATACAATCGAGACTGGCGCAGAATCTTATATGCACACGTATTTCAAGGAATTAGAGAAGGGACATTCATTTTCGTGGTGTCAGTATTGGTTTTTATTACAACTGACAGTGAACTCGCACTTGGTACGTTTGGGCTGGTAAATTCAGCTGTAGCTTTTGTTGCGTACTATGTTGCTTCTAGGTTTATTAAACAAAAAGACCGCTTAAAGTTTATTTTGGCAGGTGGGATCCTTCTGTATGGTTCAGTCTTTCTATTGTTGTTTAACTTATCATATACAAACCTCATTTTATATGCGATTTGTATCGCAATCGGCTACCCTATTTTGCTGGTACCGTATATGTCCTTAACGTATGATGTGATTGGTCGAGCTAAAGACATTGTTTCTAAACGTATTGAGTATATTGTTGTTCGAGATGTATTCTTAAATATTGGACGCATTATTTCAATTGGCTCTTTTCTCATTGCTGTGGTCTTTTTTAATGAACAGCAAAGTTTACCCATACTGTTAGCTGTTATCGGCGCAGGACACTGTTGTATTTACTTCTGTGTTCGCAACATTTCTCAACCTACGAACAAACACACCCCTAAGTCGGTTACACAGCCAGCTTTAAATGAAGGAGACGGTGAATCTCCAGCATAATGGGGATAGATAATTACTTTGTACTATAGAAATTAGCACAAAATTCTTTTACAATAGACACAGCATAAATAGACACCTTTAAGGTGTCTATTTATTTGCCAAAATGAAAAAATTATGATGAGATTATATATATGTTGATAAATTGTAGGTGAAGAAATGAAAAAGAAAAATAAACGTAAAAGTCATGTCTCGTTTCGGATGAACATTTTATTTCTAGGCATCTTTGCGCTGTTTTCGGTACTGATATTACGTTTAGGTTTAGTACAAATTGTACATGGGGAAAGTTACCAACGTGAAGTTGAGCGTACCGAGGACGTAACCGTTAATACTCCGGTTCCGCGAGGTAGAATGTACGATCGTTATAATCGTGTGATTGTCGACAATACACCTCTAAATGCGATTACATATACGCGCTTCCAAGGTAACACTGCGGAAGAGCGATTGAAAATCGCTCGACAATTAGCAAAGTTAATTGATGTTCCTTACTCAACGGATGCAATTGATGTACCAGAAAAAACAGTGGATGAAAATGCTGAGGACATTGTAAAAATCACAGAGCGTGATTTAAAAGATTATTGGATTATGCTCAATCCAAAAGAAGCTGAAAAGAAAATCAGTGATAGTGACCGAAGTAAAGTAGAAGCGGGAGAAATGACGGATGAAGAGCTTTATAACCGTCAATTAAGCCGCATTACAAAGCGAGATTTACAAACATTAGCTGATGACTTAGAAGTTTTGGCAATTAAAAGACAAATGGAAGCGGGTTATGCCCAAACTCCTCAAATTATTAAGAAAAACGTAACGCCGGCTGAATTTGCTATTGTTAGTGAAAATTTATCGCAGCTTCCAGGTGTTGATACAACCACTTACTGGGAACGCTATTACCCACAAGGCGGTACGCTTCGTACACTTTTAGGGAATGTATCATCAGCCAATGAAGGTCTTCCAAGAGATAAAGTGGACTACTATCTGTCCAGAGGATACAGTCGTAATGATCAAGTCGGTACGAGCTATCTTGAAAAAGAATACGAATCACAGCTTAAAGGTCAAAAAGAGCAGGTTCAATATATAACGGATCGAAGCGGAAATCTTATCGATACCTTACAATTAACTGAAGGGCAGCGCGGAAGTGATTTAGTGTTAACTATTGATATAGAGCTTCAACAAGCAGTAGAAGAAGCTATTACAAAACAATTAATTGAGAAGAAACAAATGTCTGGTACAAGATTTTTAGACCGAGCGTTTGTTGTTATGATGGATCCGAATACGGGTGAAATCCTAACAATGGCAGGTAAGAGATATACAACGGATTCCAAAACAGGTGCTGCTAAAATTGAAGATTTTGCATTAGGGAATTTATCAACTTCATACACGATGGGCTCTGTAGTAAAAGGGGCTACTGTATTAGCAGGGTTAGATTCTGGTGCAATTACAACTAATACAGTCTTTGTCGACGAGCCAATTAAGTTTGCGGGAACGAAAGAAAAGAAATCCTTTAAAAATATGGGACCAATCAATTACTCTACAGCACTAAAACAATCGTCAAACGTATTTATGTTTAAAACGGTTATGGCGATGGCTGATGTGCAGTATCGATATAATGGTTCTTTACCAATTAAAGCAAATACGTTTGCGCAGCTTCGCTCGTACTACAGTCAATTTGGTCTTGGCGTGTCTACTGGTATTGAGCTTGATAATGAAGCGACGGGCTTCCAAGGTGGAAGCAGCATCCCGGGTACAGCTCTTGACTTAGCTATTGGTCAATATGATACGTATACGCCTCTTCAAGTTGTTCAATACGCATCAACAATTGCAAACGGTGGCTATCGTATTAAGCCTCAGATTGTAAAAGAAATTCGGAAACCAACAATTAAAGAAGAAGAAATTGGCGGTGTTGAATACTCGTTCGAAACGCAAGTATTAAACCGAATTACTATGAAGCAGGAATATATTAAAGCTGTACAAAGTGGACTTAAGAGGGTAACTCAAGAGCAAGGTGGAAGTGGATATGCAGCATTTGCAAGCGCTCCTTATAATCCAGCTGGAAAATCTGGTACGGCACAGGCTTATGAGAAAAACCCGAATGGCGGGGATCCAATTGCAGTTAATAATTCTACATTTATCGCTTATGCTCCGGCAGATAACCCAGAAGTAGCAATGGCAGTAGTTGTTCCTTCAGCATTCACACCAAGTAGCCCGAATAATATTACAAAAGAACTTGCTCGTGAATCAATGGATTTATACTTTGATTTAAAGCAAAAGGGTGAAAAGGAAGTAGATGAGCAAGAACAACAGCAACAAGTAATTGATGCAGAAGCTACAAATGCAGAAGAATAGCAAAGAAAAAAGGCGCTGAAACCTCAGCGTCTTTTTTTATATGCTCTTTTTTCTTAAGGGAATAATATTTCTAAATATAAGTAGTAAGAACATAGAATAAAATCCAAAAATAAGAAAAAAGACTGTTGTTTTTCCATTGGTTTAAGTAAAAAGACCTTGATTTACAAAAGCTTTACATTTGCTTAAAACGGAATTAATAGTTGGGCTTTAATGTATAGCTTGTAGGACAAAACAACGAAATGTCGTAGGAGGAATTTGAGAATGAAAAGCTTTAAATTTCTAGCAATGTCAGCAGTAATCGGATCATCAGTTGTGCTAGCAGCATGTGGCGGCGGTCAAGGAAGTGACGCTGGTGACTCAGGTGAACAATTAAAAGGAAATGTGGCAATTGACGGTTCATCTACTGTGTATCCAATTATGGAGGCAGTTGGCGAAGAATATACGGCAACTCAACCTGGAGTTCAAGTATCCGTTGGTTTGTCTGGAACGGGCGGTGGATTTGAAAAATTCACAAAAGGTGAAACGGATTTAAGTAACGCATCTCGTCCAATTAAAGATGAAGAAAAGAAAGCAGCTGAAGAAGGCGGCGTAGACGTTCAAGAGTTTGAACTAGCTTACGACGGACTATCAGTTGTTATCAATAAAGAAAATGATTGGGTTGATCATTTAACAGTTGAAGAACTAGAAAAAATGTGGGTTAACGATGGAAAAGCAAAAAAATGGTCTGATATTCGTGAAGGCTGGCCAGATGAAGAAATTAAATTCTATTCTCCAGGACATGACTCTGGGACATTTGATTACTTTGATGAAGTAATTTTAGATGGAAAAGAAATTACAGAGTCTGCAACATTATCAGAGGATGATAACGTGTTGGTAAACGGTGTAACGGGTGATAAAAACGCAATTGGTTACTTCGGTTACGCGTATTACTCTGAAAACAAAGATAAGTTAAAAGTTGTACCAATTGATGGTGGAAACGGTCCAGTGGAACCAACAAAAGAGACCGTTATGAGCGGTGAATACGCACCATTATCTCGTCCGCTATTTACTTATGCAAGTGTTGGAGCACTAAAAGATAAAGAGCAAGTATATGACTATGTTAAATTTACGCTTGAAAATGCAGGAGAGCTTGCTGAAGAAGTAGGTTATGTGAGCTTAAAAGATGAAGAATATGACGAGCAGTTAAAAACGCTTGAAGGTTTAAAGAAATAGACAAATGAAGATGAGGAGCAGCGCAACGCTTGCTTCTCATCTTTCCATGCGATGGAAGGGAGTTTACTACATTGGCTTTAGCGAATAATGGCAACACTAAGAAGGGTTCGATTCGAGAATTAATAAAGCAAAATAAATCAAAAAAAGGCGCATCAATGATTATAGAGAAAGTGATGCCAATTTTGCTTTTCTGTACGGCTGCTGTATCCGCATTAACAACCGTGGGGATTTTGTTCACATTAATTTTTGAAACAATTATGTTCTTTGAAAGAGTATCTTTTGTTGAGTTTATTACAGGTCAAAAATGGCTTCCGTTTATTGAGAAAGCAGGTAACTTTGGAGTTTTACCACTTGTTACGGGAACGCTATTGATTACTGTAATTGCAATGGTCGTTGCTATTCCAGTTGGATTAGCAGCAGCAATTTTTTTGAGTGAGTACGCGTCGGATCGAACAAGACGTATTATTAAACCGATTTTAGAAGTATTAGCAGGTATCCCAACAATTGTATATGGATTCTTTGCTTTAACATTTGTTACACCGCTTTTAAAAGATGTTATTCCAGATTTAGGGTTATTTAATGCTTTAAGTCCAGGTATTGTAGTTGGTGTCATGATTATTCCTATGATTGCTTCTCTATCAGAAGATGCAATGAGTTCTGTACCTCAATCAATGAGAGAAGGAGCTTTAGCTTTAGGAGCAACACGTTTAGAGGTGGCATTAAAAGTGGTGTTACCAGCAGCTCTGTCAGGAATTATCGCATCGTTTGTACTCGGTATTTCGCGTGCAATTGGTGAAACGATGATTGTTACAGTAGCTGGTGGAGCTACGCCGACAATGGCACTAGACGTAACGGGTTCAATTCAAACGATGACTGCGTATATCGTTCAGGTTGCAACGGGAGATGCAGGGTATGGAACGACTGTTTATTACAGTATCTATGCTGTGGGAATGACGTTATTCGTCTTTACACTCATTATGAACCTACTAGCTCAGTTTATTACAAAGCGCTTTAGGGAGGAGTACTAATTATGTACGTGGATCGCGAGCAAGTACAACAACGTATGCATGGGCGGTTATTAAAAAATAGTATTTTAAGGTTCATTTTTTTCTGTGCAACGATTTTTGGATTAGCAGTTCTGGGTATGCTTTTATATCGGGTATTGACTCAAGGATTAGGCTGGCTTGATGCAGGTTTTTTACAAAACTTTGCATCGAGAAGACCAGAAGATGCTGGAGTTAAAGCGGCACTAGTTGGCTCCTTATGGCTGATGGCTGTCATTGCACCAGTATCATTGATTTTAGGAGTAGGAACAGCGCTTTATTTGGAAGAGTACGCAAAGAAAAATAAATTTAATGATTTCATTAAATTAAACATTTCTAACTTAGCAGGTGTACCTTCAATTGTGTTTGGATTATTGGGATTAACCATTTTTGTTCGTGAGTTATCGTTAGGAAGAAGTATTTTAGCAGCTGGATTAACAATGAGTTTGTTAATCTTACCGGTTATTGTAGTAGCGGCACAGGAAGCCATTAGGTCAGTGCCAACTCATTTACGTGAAGCTTCGTTTGGAATGGGAGCAACTAAGTGGCAAACGATTTACCGTGTGGTACTGCCGGCAGCAATCCCTGGTATTTTAACAGGAAGCATTTTAGCTTTATCAAGAGCGGTAGGGGAAACAGCACCGCTTGTAGTAGTTGGCTTGCCTACATTCATTGCCTTCTTGCCAGCTGGTGTATTAGATACCGCAACGGCTTTACCGATGCAAATTTATAACTGGACGAGTCGACCGCAAGCAGACTTCCAAAGCGTAGCAGCAGCAGGAATTATCGTGTTATTAGTGTTCTTAATTGTAATGAACTCCATTGCTGTATTTATTCGTAACAAATTTCAAAAGCGTTATTAAGCTTAATTGAATGATGATAGTAGGATGAAGGAGGAGCTTTCCATGACAATCACAATCGATCAAAAAATGACAGGGGAAAATACAAATCCCATTAACAAACCAAAAGAAATTGTTTATAAAACAAAAGGTTTAAACTTATGGTACGGAGAAAATCAAGCGTTAAAAAACATTGATTTAGATATTCATGAAAATGAAGTAACAGCCATTATTGGTCCATCAGGATGCGGGAAATCTACGTATATTAAAACGTTAAATCGAATGGTTGAAATGAGTCCAAATGTAAAAACGTCTGGTGAAATTGAATATCGTGGACAAAATATCTTTAATAAGTCATATCGAGTAGAAGAGCTTCGTACACAAGTAGGAATGGTTTTTCAAAAGCCAAACCCATTCCCAAAATCAATTTATGATAATATAGCTTATGGACCACGTATTCACGGCATTCGCAATAAAAAAATTTTAGATGAAATTGTGGAAAAAAGCCTACGCGGTGCGGCAATTTGGGACGAAGTAAAGGACCGCTTAAATCAAAATGCTTATGGGTTATCAGGTGGTCAACAGCAGCGTTTATGCATTGCTAGATGTTTGGCAATTGAACCAGACGTAATCTTAATGGATGAACCAACGTCTGCTCTTGATCCAATCTCAACGTTAAAAGTGGAAGAGCTTGTTCAAGAACTGAAGAAGGAATTCAGTATCATTATCGTAACGCATAATATGCAGCAGGCTGCACGTATTTCAGATAAAACAGCATTTTTCTTAAATGGAGAAGTTGTTGAGTTTGCAGAGACTGATCGAATTTTCTCAAACCCATCTGATAGACGAACAGAAGACTATATTACAGGACGTTTTGGTTAATAGTTGATCAATTAAGAGGAGATGGACTACATGGTTGTACGTGAAAAGTTTCATGCTGATTTAAAAATTTTACGTGAAAAGCTTTTAGAGATTGGTCGGTTAACAGAAGAGGCGTTAGCAAAAGCTATTGAAGCTTTACAAACGCAAAATGTCGATTTAGCGCTAGAGATTATTGATGGTGACACGGAAATTGATCAACTTGAAGAAGAGATTAATGACTTAGCTATTCTATTGCTTGCAAAACAGCAGCCAGTTGCCACTGATTTAAGAAGAGTTATTGTAGCTATTAAGATTGCTTCTGACGTTGAGCGTATGGCAGACTTTGCAGTGAACATCGCTAAATCAGCAATTCGAATTGGAAAAGAAGACTTAATTAAGCCGCTAGAGCATGTGAAAAAGATGCATGCTATTTCAATTGAAATGCTTAGCTTGTCATTAAAGGCATATCATGAAGAGGACCTAACCCTTGCTAAAAAAGTTGCTGAAATGGATGATGAAGTAGATGAGCTTTACGGAATTACCATTAAAGAGCTGCTTAACCTTGCGAAAGAAAAGCAAGAAGCTATGAATCAAATTACGCAGCTGTTATTTATTGCTCGTTACCTGGAAAGAATGGCAGATCATACAACAAACGTAGCAGAAAGCGTATTTTACTTAGTAAAAGGAAAACGCTATGACTTAAATGAATAACAAAATAAGAAGCGCTCAGCTAATGCTGGGCGCTTCTTATTTTGTTAAAGTGTTAACAATTTGCTCTAAACTCATATTCGATGTAAGCGTATAGGTACCAACTTGGAATTTTGTGCTCGCATTTTTTTGAGCAACGAGATTCTCAAATTCATCTGTCGAATCAATAATATGATTGTTTACTAATGTATGTGCAATATCTAAACTAGACATTCCTGCTTTTATAGAGATTGATACTTCACTTGTTTTAGATTTAGTCTCTTGCTTCTCAAAAGCAGGTTTTAATGAATCTTCGTATTCTTTCTTTTTAATTAATACATACTGGTGGTCCTCTGCATAAGCATGTAGATCAGCATCGCTAATTTTCAAAGAAGTAGCGTTTTTCTCTTGAATAACATAAACGACAGCTAAAATTGAAGTGGCTGTTAATATCCCAATAGCAAATCCTCGTATCGTTAAACTATTCATGGCGATTTACTCCTTGTACGTTAAGCAGTCGTTTTACGTCTTCTTTATGAAGATGCTGCTGGTTTGGAGGTAGAGCATTAGCATGGGCCGAATGAGTTGCTGTATCAGGATCTTCGTCAGATAATAGGGCTTCTTCTAACAAATCTAAGCGCTTAGTGGTTTGATATTGATCTTGTAGAACAGTCAATGAAAGGTGCTCTAGCTGTTTTTCTACGGATTGTATTTTTGTTTCCTTTAAAAAAGAAAATAAAAGTAAAAATAGGGAAAGTGCAATTAGGGTAATAAAAGCATATAACATGTGGTTCACCTCTTACAAAAGATAAAATCAATCTATGATACCATAAATCGACAAATTGTGTTTATTGTTACAGTTTTTTCTTAGTGGTAATATGACAATAAGTATATCTTAAGTAAAGTGGTGAGGCTTTGAAGACAAAAGTAAATGAATTGGATGTATGCGTTGTAAATCGAGTAAACGCTTCAGCTTTGTATGTACATTGGTCTTTTTCTGACGCTATTCAGGAAATGGTGGAAAAGATGTATCAAAAGAAATGGAATGATCTGGCATTTGCTCTGTGTATTTATGATGTAACCGGTCTTAGCGTCACATTTGATGGGCATCAATCAAAGCGTCATACGCTTTTAGAGGTGTACAGCAATCAGACAGAAGCATTCTTAAAAGATATGGATACGAACTGTACATATGTTGTAGATGTGGGCGTATACGAACACCATTTCTTTGCACTGATACGTTCAAGTAGAGTTCAGCTGGGAACAAGTATAGAACCTAAGCAATTGGATCAAACGAAGTGGTCCTGGAGTGAAAATGCACCGCAAACGGATTATGTTCATGATGACTGCTTTAGCACGTATTCTTATTATACAAATGAGTGGAACAAGGTGAATCAAAGTGATGAATGACTTTAATTGCCTAGTAATTAATATGGAAGACCCAGTCTATGACATGGTTCATTGGAGTGAAGCGAATGAAAAAGCATTATTTGAGCATTTAGTTAGAAAGTATCTCCCACTTGTACATTACATTCAAAATAATGGCTTAAAAGGTGCTTCAATTATTCTCTCTTCTTTAATTTTAGGAATTTTGGATCATAATGGCTTTAATCAACGATTTAATCACTTCATACAACGTCAAGGTCAATTTGTTGATACTCTGAAGCAGTGGGATGGAAGATTGCTTGACGCGTTAAAGTATTATCAGGATGAACAAATTATAGAGTGTATAGCAATACCTATAACTACGAGGTGTCCATCCCTATTAAAAACATCTAAAGGATACCATTTACAGATTAGCCTTGCAATTGAGCTATTTAATAAATACCTGGGGCAAAGGCCTAAAGGGTTTTACTTGCCAAATGGAGATTATACGTATGAAATTGATAAGTTATTGAAAGCGCATAACGTTGAATATAGTTGTATTGAGGTACAGCACGACTACGGAGTCAATCTGTATACTTCATCAAGCGGTATATTCCTTCTTAAGCATGACGCGCTATTACCTGTCATTTCAAAAAGTGACACAGGTTTACGAAGTTTAAAGGATGGAAAGCTACTATATCAATGTGTAAAAGATATAAACAATCAACAGAAATTAGTGAAGATTTCACCTAAGCATGAGTCATCTAGATATAATCAACCAATCACAGAGGAAAACAGCTGGTTTTATAAGACGATGCAGCAGACAGAAGTAAAGTTAAGCAAGGTTAATAATAAACTGCATAAACTTGAGAGGAAAAAAGAATTAGCGCATACATGGATTATCTTGGCGTCTAGCGAGTGGTTAATTCACTCCAAAGATGACTATAACCGGCAGTTAAAATTATTTAACCAGTTATGTCATGTTGAAGAACAAAAAGTAATGAAGAATGAATATTTACAATGGGTTCCCGATGTGGTGAAAGAATGCGGGATTGCTTATAAAGAGACCAAGAAAGATATCTCCTTATATTTACCGGGAAATATGTCGATTTTAATGCTAGCTTGGGAATATCCACCCCTTGTTATCGGAGGGTTAGCTCGACATGTTTTTGATTTATCCAGAGCTTTGGCGAAATCTGGCCACTATGTGGTCGTTATTACCGCATTTGTAGAAGGGCTACCTTTGTATGAATGTATGTATGGTGTTCATGTCTATCGAGTAAAAAGTTTGCAACCTCATCATGCTGACTTTCTTACGTGGGTAAATAGTTTAAATGTAGCGATGGCATTAGAAGGTATTCGTTTAGCAGCAGCTACGCCGTTTCAAGTAATTCATGCTCATGATTGGTTGGTTGGTACAGCAGCACAGGGTATCGCTAGCCATGTGAAAAAACCGCTCATTACAACAATACATGCAACAGAGCATGGACGGAATAATGGCATTCATAATGAAATGCAGCAAAGAATTCACCAGCGTGAAGAAGAGCTTGTTCATGAGTCCACAGCCATTATTGTATGCAGTACCTATATGAAAAAAGAAATAATGGAATTGTTTAATATAGAGCCAGAGCGCATTTCAATTTTTCCAAACGGCATTGATCAGCACATGGTTGCTAGTGTCGTTAATCGTTCAAAAGAAGTAGCGGTCAAAGGAAAGTTTAAGCTGCGAAATGCACCTATCTTCTTTTCAATTGGTCGCATTGTTTATGAAAAAGGCTTTCAGCTTTTAATTCAAGCTGCAGAATACTTTAAACAGGTAGATATTGATATTCAGTTCATTATTGCGGGTAAAGGGCCCCTCTTGCATGAATTTCAACAACAAATTAAAAATCGAAACCTAGATCAGTATATTAAATTTATTGGCTATATTACGGATGAAGAACGAAACTGCTTGCTACACTTAAGTACCGGAGTAATCTTCCCAAGTCTTTATGAACCATTTGGTATTGTAGCATTAGAAGGAATGGTGGCGAAAAAACCTACAATTGTTTCTGAAACGGGTGGTTTAAAAGATATCGTTAATCATAGGGTAACCGGACTTACGTTCAAACCTGGGGTTGTCGAAGAGTTAATTCATTGCGTTTTCACTGTGATCACAGATTCACAACTGATTCAAGAAATTAGTGAAAAAGGGTATGTTGAGGCAACTACGATGTTTAGTTGGGAACAAATTGCACTGGATACAAGCGCATTGTTTCAAGATCAAATCAAACAGAGTAAAAGGAGGAAGGAAAAGCGTTGAAAGCCATTATACTTGCTGGTGGTAGAGGAACGCGTTTACAGCCGTTAACAAACGACGTTCCAAAACCGATGCTTCCACTCTATGAATATCCTGTTATCGAATATATAGTTGAACTCTTAAAAAAGTATGGAATTAATGAAATTGGCATTACGCTACAGTATCTACCCGAACAGATTATGAATTACTTTGGAGATGGAAAGAAGTGGGGGGTCTCAATTACTTATTTTATTGAAGAGATGCCTCTTGGAACAGCGGGGGGAGTCAAAAAAGCAGATTGGTTTATTGAAGAAGAATGCATCATCATTAGTGGCGATGCTGTAACGGATTTAAATCTAGCTAACGTCATTGCGTTTCATCGTCAACATCAAAGTGAAATGACAATTGTGACGAAGCTTGTGCCAGATGTTACACATTACGGACTCGTATCTGCGAATGACAAAAATGAGGTCACGCGTTTTATTGAAAAGCCAAAGCAATACGAAGCAACTGGAAACTTAATTAATACTGGTATTTATGTAATTCATAAATCAATTTTAAACAGTATTAGCCGTGAAGGAGCAGTTGACTTTAGCTTTGATGTTATTCCCGCACTGTTAAAGAATAATCGTAAAGTCTATCATTATACAACCGCAAACTATTGGATTGATATCGGGCAGCTTCATCATTATAGGCAGGCACATTATGATTTATATGAAAAATTGTTTGGTTCTAATAGTTTGAACCATATTTCAGACACTGCTGTTATTGCAGAGGATGTGAAGGTCATTCCTCCTGTTTATATTGGAGAAGAGGTACAAATCAGATCGGGATGTACAATTGGTCCGTGGGCTGTTATCGGGAAAAACAGTCACATTAATAGTAACGCAACAATTCGAAAAAGTGTTTTGATGAATGATGTTATTGTAAAAAAGAACTGCTTTTTATATGATGTTGCGTTGGAACACGGGATGATTCTTGAAAGAGAAAGTGTGCTTTTAAACGATAAAGCCGAAAGCGGAGCCGTCGCGCGTGTGTTTGATGTGAAGACTAAGCCTCTTTTTAGTATCGCAAAGTTTATGAATCAATTTTCACTTAGAGTGCAAAAACAAAAGAAAGAATTTTAGAAAAATAATCTTTATAAGGAATTTATTAGTTGAAAAATACTCGCTTTACCTTGTATTAGAGATGAAAAGAAATAATATAATCAAAAATTAACTGTGTTAGTTAGAAAAACAGACTGGCATTCCGAAGTAAAAAATGATATTATAGTAAAGTCTGATTTATGTTTATAATGTTTGGAGGGAAAATAGATGCGCGTAAACGTTACATTAGCTTGTACTGAAACTGGTGATCGTAACTACATCACAACTAAAAATAAGCGTAACAACCCAGATCGTCTTGAGTTGAAAAAATATAGCCCAAGACTTAAAAAAGTAACACTTCACCGTGAAACTAAGTAAGCAGTAGGAGAATATTCCTGCTGTTTTTTTTATATAAATATCAGTGTGAGGAGTGAAAAGATGAATAAAGCGGACATGCGACGTAAAATGAAGCAGACGTTATTGAACTTATCGACAGCAGGTACATACAATGCAAAATCCATGTTGATTACAAAGCGGCTCTTAGATACTACCTGGTGGAAAGATGCTGATGTAATTGCAATAACGATTTCTAGAGGACAAGAAGTAGATACAAAACGACTAATTGAAACAGCTTGGTCTCAAGGAAAAACTATCGCTGTTCCAAAGTGCATTTCCGAGCAAAATGAAATGATTTTTCGGAAAATTACATCTTTCTCTCAGCTAGAAGTTGTATATTTTAATTTGCAGGAACCAATTGAATTACAAACAGAGCTTATTAAAAAGAGTGAAATTGATCTCATTCTTGTACCAGGTGTCGTATTTAGTTCAAATGGTTATCGAATTGGATATGGAGGAGGCTATTATGATCGCTTTCTCGTCGATTATGAACAAATGAAGGTAAGCTTGGCTTTTCATGAACAAATCGTACAACGTGTACCGGTTGAATCCCATGATATCCCGGTGGACGCTATTATTACAGATGAGGAGATTATACATTGTGCTCATAAATAGTTTTCTTATTTATGTAATCATTTGTTTTGTATCCTTTATAGGATATGTACTTAGTGTTTTGTCAAGGTCAGGTGCCATTATGGCTGCTGCTGTTGGTATTAGCATTTATATTGGTTTTGAATTAAAAGGTCTATTACTGTTAGGGATGTTTTTTGGAACATCTACGTTTTTTAGTCAATATAAAAAAGTCAAAAAGAAACTAGTGGAAGAAAAAGTAGCTAAGCATGATCAGCGTGATCATATACAGGTAGCTGCAAATGGTGGGGTTGCAGCGCTGAGTGCTCTTTTATTCTTTAGCTTTGAATCCCACGTCTTTTTAATGATGTTTGCCGTTAGTTTAGCAGCGGCTAATGCCGATACGTGGGCTTCTGAAATTGGCGTATTAAGTAAAAAAAAACCAGTCTTTATTTTAACCTTTAAACAGGTAGATCCAGGAACGTCAGGAGCCATTTCGATACTTGGAACAGCAGCGGGTATCGGTGGATCTTTGATTATTGCAGCTACTGCTTTCTATGCTTTTCCCGAGTTATCAATTATAGAGTGCTTATTTATTAGTATGTTTGGCTTTTTAGGAAACCTTATTGATACGTTTTTAGGAGCGACAATTCAGCTAAGATACCGCTGTTCGGTCTGTTTTTTGCAAACTGAAAAAGAACAGCACTGTGGGATTCCAACTCTTTATGAAAAGGGATGGAATTACTGCAATAATGACGCTGTTAACTTGTTATCCGTTATGTTTGCTACAATTCTTGGAGGGATTTTTTTTATCTTATGTAAAGCCACGGGATAAAGTAGGTTAAACTGTGCATGCTAAATCGTAAGGAGGTTTAGCGAAATGAAACGTTTTATAGGATGGCTTAGTGTACTTTTAATCGGTTATGTTGTATATCAAATAAGATATCGTTTAGTTAACGTGTTTTTTCGTAATTCGTTTTTACGTAGCTTAGCAGTTCGTTCATTTTTTAATATGCCTTACGTGCGGGAGCGTTTAATGAATCAAGTGTTTCGCTAAATGCAACGCATAATAAAAGCACTTTATAAGTCCACTTATAAAGTGCTTTTATTATGCAGAGAAAAGATTGATTTTTTAAGGGTTTTTTGCGATGGTAATAAAGAGAAAATAATAGGGGGTGCATAATGGATGTCAGCCATGCAAGATTATTATTATTGGTCCTTGGTTCATGCAGTACAACATAATAAAGAATGTTCGATTATACATACGAATCGTGATGGAACAGAAGTGTGGTTTGATTGTAAAGTACACGGTGAAAAAACAACGTTTCGAGTGGCGCGTAAAAGCTTTAGCTGGGAGAACGATCTTCAAAAAGATCAAGTGCTAGCGTTCGAGCGTGCTGAGGGACTACGAAAGCAACGGTTTCAGCGTAGAATAATCTTTCATAATATATCACTAGTGTTGCATTAATTTAAATTAACTATTAAAAAGACTCAAAATCTTCAATTTTATTATTTTAGGCAAACAAAAAGTCCTTTATAATGGAAATAGATGGTGGTAACCCGTCCAAATCCACTAATAAAGGACCAAACTTATGGACAAGATTACACGAAAAACTTCATTTGGACAATGGTTTTCACCAATTAATCTTCAATTATTAGAAGATAACGTGAAAACATTGAAATTAGATTACTATACGAAAAAATTAACGACAGAATCATTCCTTAAATTATTACTTTTTGCACAGCTAGTAGAAATTGAAAGTCTACATGCATTGGGCGATAGCCTTT
>NZ_KQ758691.1:0-19398 GCF_001457055.1 Priestia veravalensis
CACTCGCTTTCCGCGGGGAGGAACCTGAGCTTCCTCGCTGCGCTGCGGGATCTCCGTTTTCCCTCTCTTTCCCGCAGGAGTCGAGTGTCCTACGCTCCATTCCACCCTGTTTCCAACGTTGTTTTCACAATCAACCAAAAACCTGAACGATTAAAAGTTATGAACTCTCAATCGTTCAGGTATAGTAGAGGCTGAACTACTTATGTCTCAGTCTCTTTTTGTTATGCCTTAGAAATATGTAAGTTAATCCAATTTATATCATTTTTCACAAGTAAAATGTTGTTAACCAAAAGAAAAAGGCAATCGTATATACTACGACTGCCTTTTTCTTTATTTTGTAGGAGCTGGTTTAGTATCTGATTTACTTTTTAGGAACGTCATTCTCTTTTTTAAATAATAACCTTGTCCAATACCAAATAAGTTACCAATTACCCAATATAGAGCTAAAGCTGACGGAAGTGTAAAACCGGCTACTAATACGAAGATTGGCATAATGTTCATCATCATCTTCATTGGAGGCTGAATTTCATCCGTCATACTTACACGAATTTGTAAGAATGTTGTAATAGCTGCAATAATTGGTAAAATAAAGTATGGATCTGGAGCACCTAAGCTTACCCATAAAAATGAATGTTCCGCAATTTCTCCCGTACGTGCAATGGCGTTATAAAACGCAAAAATAATTGGCATTTGAATTAAAATAGGTAAACATCCACCTAGTGGGTTAATTTGATGTTTTTGATACAAAGCCATCATTTCTTTTTGAAGCTTTTGCTGCGTTTCAGGATCTTTTTTACCTGCATATTTCTTTTGTATAGCTTCCATTTCCGGGCGTAATGCTTGCATAGCCATCGTGCTTTTTTGCTGTTTTAAAATAAGCGGTAATAAGACTAGACGAATAATAATCGTGACAGCAATAATTGATAAACCATAACTACCACCAAGGAATTCTGCTACCTTTGTCAAAGCAAGAGACAGTGGATATACAAAGTAGTGATCCCAAAATCCACCGCTTGTAGACGTAACAGGATTTTGTGTACTACACCCTGCTAATGCAATTAATACCATCCCTAAAACTGCTACTAATTTATAATGTCGTTTCATTTTCTTTCCTCCTAATTGTTTAAATGATTACATTAAGCAAAAATAAGAAGGAAAGGGTCTTCTTCATCCGTGTTTTTTTCTTTTACCGGTGTTTTTCTATATACATGACTAAGCGTCTTCAAACGCTTCCATGCCGTAAATACTGCTACGCTAGTTTGAATACAAGTCGATTCTCTTAGCTCCTCTGTGCGTACCGCTACATACCTCGATTCCCGAAGCATATAATAGCAGACTACATAAGCCATAAGGGCAGTTAAGTACGGAACATATAGAAACAAATCATGATAAAAATCCATATGTTTACTCTCTTTCTAAACTGTAGTTAATGAATCTACTAGTAGTGTAGCATTTACAATGTGCTGACACAATACGTACGTCTTTATCTTCTACGGTTTATTTGTGAAAAAGTTTCATCAAGGCTTATATTTTATAGAAAAGAGTTTGGGACATAACAAAATGATGGCTTCTAAAAGACGAACACTAGCTGTTCCCATCTCTTTGGTTTGTCTCAACACGTTCGTTCCACTGCGCTACGGCCACTCGCTTTCCGCGGGGGAGGAACCTGAGCTCCTCGCTGCGCTGCGGGATCTCCGTTTTCCCTCTCTTTCCCGCAGGAGTCGAGTGTCCTACGCTCCATTCCCCCCTGTTTCCAACATTGTTTTCACAATCAACCAAAAAAACCTGAACGATTAAAAGTTATGAACTCTCAATCGTTCAGGTATAGTAGAGGCTGAACTACTTATGTCTCAGTCTCTTTTTTCACTTCACAAGAAGCTTTTCAATCTCTTGAATTGTAGGTAATGCCGTCATCGCACCTTTTGTTGAAGCTGCTAGTCCCCCAGAAACACTTGCAAAGCGTCCAAAAGAAGTAAGCTCTTCTTCTGTCAAATCTGAAAGTTGACCATTATATTGATTAATGGAATAAAGCATACCAGACACAAAGGCATCTCCTGCACCTGTTGTATCAACAGCGTTCACTTTCATAGCGGAAATAGCTACTTTTGCTTTAGAAGATACAGCTAGGCTTCCCTCTGCTCCTAATGTAATAATTAAAAGCGGGATAGCATAATGGCTTAACGCTTCCACTCCTTCTTCAATCATTTCTTTTCCGGTAATAAAAGCAAGCTCTTCTTCTGAAAGCTTTACAATATCTGCTTTTGGAAGCATCTCTAGAATGGTACGTTTCAATTTTTCTTCGTCTTTCCACAACGTTAAACGAACATTAGGATCGAATGACACAAGAACATCATTCTTCTTCGCAAGTTCTACAGCTTTCAAAGTGGCAGAGCGGGAAGGTTCACTAATCATTGAAATCGTACCGAAGTGAAGAATACGATTTTCTTTAAATAGCTCTTCATCAATTTCTGCTTCGTGAAAAAAGCGATCTGCGCTTGGATCAATGTAAAAATTAAAGCTGCGGTCACCGTCTTTATCTAACGTAACGAAAACCGCTCCTGTACGTGCTTCATCTGTAAGCAGCATGTTGTTTGTATTAACACCATATTCATCAAGCGTATCTTTTAAAAAATGACCTAATACATCATTCCCAACTTTCCCTAGGAATGTGGATTTCAAGCCTAATCTTGATACTCCTACCGCCACGTTTGCAGGCGCACCCCCTGGACTTTTTTGATATGTAAGATTCGTATGATCTAACGGAATAAAGTCAACTAATGCTTCTCCTAATGAAATAACACCGTTTTTCATTTTTTTCCCCTCTCTTTCTTTATGAGTATAAATTAAGAAAAGTGGAGTAAAATGAACTGTCATTTTACTCCTACTTTTCTTTTACCTTCTTTATTCTTCTTCTAATTTCATAAACCACGTAACAATAAATGCTACTCCTACCGAGATAACCATTCCAATAATATAGTTAATTAAATTACTCATCCCAAGTGGAGCTGCAATAGCCATCATCGGGATACCTGTTAAACCGTATGCGTTTGCAACAACATTCGTTAACACAACATATCCACCACCAGCAGCACCACCTATAGCTGCTGCAATAAATGGTTTACGTAACTTTAAGTTTACACCAAAGATAATTGGTTCCGTAATCCCAAGAAACGAAGAAACAGCGGCTGGAATTGCGATTTTCTTTGTTTTTGCATTCTTTGTTTTAAAATATACGGCCAATCCGGCACCACCCTGTGCAACATTAGCGCATGCCCATATAGGAAGTAAGAAATTAACTCCGATATCAGGGTTTGCAAGAAGTCCTGCTTCAATTGCATGAAAACTATGTTGTAGTCCTGTTAATACAATCGTGGAATACAAACCACCAAACACGATCCCAGCAAATACACCCGCTACGTCATACATTGATTGTAAACCAATTGAAATCAAATCACCAATATATCTTCCAAATGGTCCAATAAATAACAGAGAAATAAACCCTGTAACAATAACTGTCAAAAATGGTGTTACTAGTAAATCAATTGCGTTTGGAACAACTTTACGCAACCCTTTTTCAATTTTACTCATCACATAAATCGCAAGTAAAATCGGTACAACGGTACCCTGATAGCCAATTAACGGAATACTTAATCCAAAAAAGTCCATATATTCAGGCTTGGCATCTGCTAAGGTCCATGGGTTTAATAGCATTGGATGAGTTAATATTCCACCCATTACGGCTCCTAAATACGGATTCGCTCCAAATTCCTTAGCAGCTGAAAATCCTATCAAGATTGGCAAGATGATAAACGCGGAACCTGAAAACATATCTAGTAAAATGAAAAGTGAGCTGTCTTCTGAAACCCACTTAAATGCTTTCATCATTCCAAGTAGCCCCATTAGTAAACCACTTGCAACAATGGCAGGGATAATCGGAACAAAAATATTTGAAAGCATACGAGCAAACCTTGCGAAAGGATTCATCTTTTTCTTCATTTCTTCTTGATGATTTTCAGGCTGCTCTGTTGTTTGATTCTCTACACCTAACTCTTTCATAAATTCTGCATGGACTTTATTAACAAGTCCTGTGCCAAAAATGATTTGAAATTGCCCTGAATTAGAGAAAGCACCTTTAATATCGTCTATTTCATCTAAACCTTTTTGATCAATTTTGCTTTCATCTCGAATGACTAAACGCAAGCGCGTAGCGCAGTGCTGAGCGCTGGTAACGTTTTCTTTTCCACCTAAAAGCGGAACAAGCTTTTTCGCAATGTCTTTCACATCCATGCGAACGCCCCCTTTATCACATGTTTTTAATATAGTTTCTGCGATTCAACTAGCCAGATGACAACAAAAAAGACCTAAAACGCGTACTCAAATACATATACACAACAGCAGTGCATACATATTTCACGCATTTTAGGTCTTGCCTGCTTAACCAGTCACAATCCCGCTTATTCAATTAATACGCTTTCATTGTATCTATTTCGACATTGTTCGTCAAGACTTTTTTAGGCCCTTTGACCAATTCTTTCAATATGGAGCGTAATATAGCCAAGTTCAGAAGGTGGAAAATTTATGTCATATTCGGCTTTCAGAAATGCTCCAATCTTTAAAGCACATGTATAAGCACGCTTGTACTTAGTTTGCAGCATGTTCAACATATCTTCATCCATTGAATGAAAAGGCTCATCTTCAGCAATTCGATTTAACGCAAAGCGTAAATGAGTGAGTAGTCGCTGGTACGAAATGCTCTCTTCATCAATTTTAAGGTCAAGTTCTTCTGTAATAATCTCAATCATTTCGTTGATGATTGTTGTATTCATTATTACCTGTTCCATATTGGATGTATGCAATTTAGCTGTATGAATGTGAAGAGCGATATAACCTGCTTCATCAATTGGCATCTGAACTTTTAAACGTTTAGAAACTTGTTCAATCGCCCATACACCTATATCGTATTCCGGACGATATAGTGCTTTAATTTCATGTAAAAGTTTATTTTGAATTAAAATTCCTCGAGATAACCTTTCAATTGCAAATGATAAATGATCACTTAAAGCGATATGAACATGATCACTAAGCATAACGCCTAGCTGCTGTTCCGCATACGAAATAATTTCTTCTGCCACTTGAATATGCTCTTCAGGTAGGCTTTTTAATATTTCTTGAAATTTTTCATTTTCTTCTTTCATTACAAAAACTTTTTCAACTTTGGCTTTATTTAAAATATCATTTTTGCTTTTTTGAAAGGCAATCCCCGGGCCCATTACAATCTTTTCAATTTTTCCTTCTTTTACAACGGCTGCATTGTTGTTTAATACTTTAAATATCTTCAACCGGTTATTCCTCCTCAGCAGGAAGAAGGTGACAAATTTATTTCATTGTCACTTTCGCACATTGAGTTTGTCCTTTTTGAACATCACCACTTGCTACAATTTCAAATGAATCTGCTGCGTCGCTATTCGTAATGACAACAGGCGTAATAATACTTTTCGCTTTTTCTGTCACTAATGGTAAATCAAACGTAATAAGAGGTGTGCCTACTTCTACCTTATCGCCCGCTTGAATATGCGCTTCAAAGCCTTCCCCTTCCATTGCTACTGTTTCCAGTCCAATATGTATAAGTACTTCCGTACCTGCTTCTGTTTTTAATCCGACAGCATGCTTTGTGTGGAATAATTGGACTACCTCTCCTGCCACTGGAGATACTACTTGTCCATCGGTTGGTTCAATAGCAAATCCATCGCCCATCATTTTTTGAGAAAACACCGGGTCTGGAACTTGCTCTAATGGAAGGATTTTGCCAGTCATTGGTGCCGTTACTAGTGTTTCTTTAGATTTCGTCTTACCGCCAAAAAGTTTTTTAAACATGTTAATCACCTTTCCTTTATCATTTTATTGGTAGCATACCCCTTTATTACCTTTGAAAAACGTAGCTTTATTAAGAAGAAACTTCTTCTTATATCCTCAACATTTGTATACAATGCTCCCCTCATTAGATCAGGATATTGAGATAAATATGTTCACTATTTAAACATGCCTACGATGTATTGTAAACAAAAAAGTTCTTTCGATGGAATAATATCGGAATTGATTTAACTCGCTGAAATATAAAAAAGAGTATAGCCTTTACCATACTCTTTTTTTCACTACTTATTAAAATGTCTTTGCCACACTTTTTGCTTTCTCTACTGCATTAGCTAAAATTTGATCTGCTTCTGCTGGAGCATAAGCCATGCCTTCAGCAACAACTAATTCAACATCTTGAATACCAATAAAGCCCATTACAGTGCGGAAGTATTTCTGTGTAAACTCAAGTTCTGCAGCTGGTCCTTCGCTATAAACACCGCCGCGCGCTTCTAATAATGCTACTTTCTTTCCAGTAGCTAATCCAACAGGTCCGCTTTCAGTGTACTTGAATGTTTTCCCAGCAATCAAAATGTTATCAATATATGCTTTCATAAGTGGTGGAAAGCTTAAGTTCCACATCGGTGCTGAAAAAATTACTTTATCAGCTTGTAAGAACTGCTCTAATAAAGCTCCCATACGCTCAACTTTTACTGTTTCATCTTCTGTTAGCTCTTGATTTGCTCCAGCTTTCCCCCAAGCGCTTAACACATCAGAATCAATTAAAGGAACGCCTTCTTTATAAAGGTCGACTGTTGTTACTGTATCACTTGGATTCACCGTTTGATACTCATCTAAAAATGCTTGAGCTAAGCGTGTTGAGAAGGACGCCTCATCAACTTGTGGATTTACTTTTACATATAACACGTTTGTCATAGTTCTCATCTCCCGTTTATCTTTAAATTATTTATTTTTATTTCAAGATTTTAATTTTGTTATTATCTCGAATTCAAGATTTATTATATAATTCTGTTCTTTATTCGTCAACCGTTTAAATGATTTTTTTAAAATTTTTCCGAAACAAAAAAATATCCGCACTATCGAAAGTAGTTAACTCGCGATAGTTCAGATATATCATTGACTGAGATACTTATGTCCCAACCTCTTTAATAACACTGAAATTCGTTCACTCGATCTAAATCAATCCCAGCATATATCCAGTTGAATCCAGTCCAACGATACCCTGCTACGGATTTGCGGCCGACATATGTTGGATAGAACCAATATGACCGCCCACCTTTTGCCCAGATATACGTGTATTTATACAGACAACCTGCTATCGAACCAGGATCTACAGCATAAAGAGATGGTCCTCCCGAAGAAGCTAATTGAGGTGTAAAAGCAGGCGGTGGACCTGTTGGGGGACCACTTTGACCAGAAGGTGGTGGAAAACCTGGTACGCCTCCCTGCCCTGGTGGTGGAGGTGGTGGTAAAAAGCTTCCACCTTGTCCTGGTGGTCGCGGTGGAAAACCTTGCCCACCCTGTCCTGGAAATATAATTTGAAAGCGAGGGTCGTAATAATATCGATACATATATATTCTCCTTTCCAATGTGCATTTAAATTACTATATGCTTCACTTTTTGAATAGGTGAATATCCATACACTAGGTTTTTCGAGTAGGATCATATTGCGACATGTATCGTTCAATAAATTGATATACAAAAAAGATCAAAACGAATATTGGAGTTAAAACAAAGGGGTGTTGAATGCAACGTTTAACAAAAACTGATTCAAACATAGGAATTTCTTTTAAAACTTTAAAGAGAGACTGGCTGCTTCCTACTATGGAGATTAAAATAAAAATCCCCCATAAAATCCCGTTGCTATATGACCAAAAGAGATGGATTGTATAAAAGCTGAAACTAGCAATAACACCGCTAACAATACCACCTATAATTGTTTTCACTGTGAAAGGAATCGCAATAAACCATCCTACTCCTATACCTGCACAAGCAGCACAAATACTTGAGAACATAAGCGTTTCTTCCACTAATACAAACATCGTAAAAGCGGTTATAAAGCTTGTGCTCATTGCCGTATATACAGCAGCTAAATTGCCAGCTTTTGTTGATATATAACCATGGTGACACACGGTATAGTAACAGGAACACCAAATGAATAAGCCTACAAGAATCACGCCCCAAATCATAAGCTAATCCTCCTTATCCTCTATTATATAAGAGACTCTTTCACTCAATTTTCATTTTTATCTATTAAATTTACTAGTGATTAGCAATTGATTAAATTATCTTTTATATAGTAATCTCTATGATAAGATTGCTAGATTTAGTCCTATCCACCTTAAAAATCTAGCAAAAAGATGTAAAAGGCAAAATGTTATCGTTTGACCTATTTATATTGTAGAATGATTCATGTATAATAAGAGGCTGTATGATATTATCTTCATCATAGTGAAGATATCTTTTGTGGCTTAACACTAGCGTGCCACATTAAGAATATAATTAGATTCGATATTGATAGGTGAATAGTATGGGTGAAAATCAACGAAATGTTAGTAGATTTGACTGGAATTTAGCTTTTCTTCTCTTTCTTTTTTTCTGCGTAAGTATTACTGCTATTAATAGTGCACAAACTATTGGACAATATGATTCAAACTTTGTTATTAAACAAGTTGCTTTCTACGTAATTGGAGCAGTAATTATTGCATTTGTAATGCGACTAGATTCTGATCAATTACAAAAACTCTCGTGGGTCTTCTATGGTTTTGGAAACTTCCTTCTAATTTTCTTAATTATTGCGCCGAGCAGTATTGCTCGAGAAATTAACGGTGCAAAAAGTTGGTTTACACTACCTGGCTTTTCATTACAGCCTTCTGAGTTTGTAAAAGTTTTCTTGATTATTGTATTGAGTAATATTATTGTTAAGCACAACGAAAAATATCGCATTCGCACGATACGTGAAGACCTTTTATTACTAGCAAAAATGGGGGCAACATTAGGTTTTCCTCTGCTTCTTGTGATGCAGCAACCTGACTTAGGAACTGCGCTTGTTTTATTAGCGATTTTTGTAGGTCTGGTCTTTGTATCGGGAGTAACGTGGAAGCTAATTGTTCCTGCTTTTTTAGGGCTTGGTTCAATAGGTGCCGGCATTCTTGCACTAGTAATTTATGCTCCTGATTTCCTTGAAAAATATTTAGGTGTTAAGCAGTATCAATTTGGTCGGATCTATGCATGGCTAGACCCAACCACTTACAGCACAGGTGAAGCATATCACTTAGTGAAATCACTGAATGCTATCGGTTCTGGGATGGTCAACGGAAAAGGCCCGGGAAATGGCGTTGTTTACATTCCAGAAAGTCAAACAGACTTTATCTTTGCCGTAATAGGTGAAGAGTTCGGTTTTATAGGAGGAAGCATTGTTATCAGCTTGTTTTTCCTTCTTATTTATTACTTAATTAAGCTTGGATTAGAAACAAAAAATGAATTTAACTCTTATTTATGCGTAGGTGTCATTACGATGATCACCTTCCACGTCTTTCAAAATATCGGTATGACGATTCAAGTATTACCAATTACAGGTATCCCTCTACCATTTATTTCTTACGGTGGTAGCTCCCTAATGGGTAGTATGTTTGCCATTGGATTAATGTTTGGAATATCTTGGCACCAAAAACGATATATGTTTGGTACAGAGTAAAATAAAAAGAGCGGTATAGAATTAACGGGTTCGGTTTTGAAGCATAAAATCAAAACTCGCAGCCCAATTCGTTACTGTTTTAACATTAATATCAACAGTAAGTTGTAACAAAAAAAGCAGTGGATTTCGTAATCCAACTGCTTTTTTATATTTTCGCTTCTTTTTTGATTATGAATAAGTTCTATTATCATTTTTATACTCAACGATAGGGAATTTAATAATAAAATTATACCTATTTTTTATCCAGGAAATTTTTTAATGGCTTCTGAAGTACGTCCACAATGGCTATGAGGATACTTGTTGCAAAAATTCCTATCAAACTTATCGATATAGGTCCTGCTGCATCATCTCCTGTGATTATAGAAATCACCTTTAAGCTTATTATCATTAATACAATGAAGAAAATGGCTGTAAAAGCACATTTTTTTATAACCTTTAAAGATTTAAGAGATAACTCGGAGAAAGCGTTGTTCCTTTCGATATAGGTTAATAGTTTATATACTTGATACAGCGTAAAAGAAAATGTAATACAAATTCCATACGCACATACTAAAAGGGGATATAGCGAGTAATCCCTACCAGGATGTGCTTCTACGTCTTTAATGGTTCACACAGGCATCCAATAAATACACAAAGTAAACACTGCAATTCCGATTAGAAAAATAATGACCTTTAAGGAAGTGGTGGAACCTCGTTTAACAATTATTTAAAACACCTCCCTTATTTAATGACAATATGATTATAATATGCATTTTATCGTTTTCAATAAAATAAAGAGGTGAATAGTCACCTCTTTATGCTATCTATATCGAAGATTCTAAGCCAATTCGCCCCATCGCTTTTTTGGTAGCACCGTTCATCCCTTGTAATATTACCTTTTTATTATTGCTTTCATACTTTCCTATAACTTTCGCCACGGCTAACATTGCAGATTGATCCCAAACGTAAGAGTTTGAAAAATCAACTACAATTATTGCTTGTTCATCTTCGTAATGAAATGCATTTACAAAAGCTGTTGTTGTTGCAAAGAAAAGAGGACCTTTAACGTGATAAACTATTCGATCAGACTCTTCTTCTTTTATTATTGTTAATCTCGCCATTTTCCAACCAAACACGACCGTACTAATGACAATACCAACCATAACTCCTAGCGCTAAATTATGTGTAAGCAGTACAACAACAACTGTTGCAATCATAACAACAGAATCCGATACAGGATACTTATGAATGTCTTTAACAGATCGCCAATCAAACGTGCCTACCGCTACCATAAACATGACGCCAACAAGCGCGGCCATTGGAATCTGCTTTACAACATCACCTAACACCATAATTAAAAATAATAAAAACACGCCTGCTATAAGTGTTGAAAGTCTTCCACGTCCACCTGATTTTACGTTGATTACAGATTGTCCAATCATAGCGCATCCTGCCATTCCACCGAATAAACCTGTAACTATGTTAGCAAAACCTTGTCCACGTGCCTCTTTATTTTTATTGGAATCTGTATCCGTCATATCATCTAAAACTGTCGCAGTTAGTAATGATTCTAACAAACCTACAATCGCTAACGGTAGTGAATACGGTAGAATAATCAATAATGTTTCTAGTGATAATTCTACTGCTGGAAAATGAAGAGCTGGTAGTGTACGCGTAATCTCTCCCATATCTCCTACCGTTTTCAAGCCAAATCCTCCACCAAAAATGGCCATGGTCGTCATAAATACAATCGCTACTAATGGTGCTGGAACTATCTTAGTTACAAGAGGGAATACATATACAATTAATAATGTTCCTGCTACCATCGCGTACATAGCCCAGTTCGCACCTTTAAAATGCTGAAATTGAGCAGTGAAAATTAAAATCCCTAACGCGTTAACAAAACCAAACATAACCGTTTGTGGTAAAAATGATAAAAACCTTCCAACTTTCAGCACACCTAAAACGAGCTGAATAATTCCAGTTAAGATTGTCGCCGCAAACAAATACTCAACCCCATGAGTTTTCACTAGATCAATCATTAAAAGAGCCATTGCACCAGTTGCGGCAGAAATCATTGCTGGTCTTCCCCCAGTAAATGCAATGACAATTGCCATACAAAAAGAAGCATATAGACCTACCATAGGATTTACTCCTGCAATGATGGAAAATGCAAGTGCTTCGGGAATTAATGCAAGTGCAACGGTCATTCCTGAGAGAATATCTCCTCGGATATTTGAAAACCACTGCTGCTTAATAGCTGCTACGCTCACTAAATCACCTCATAGTATATAGTAAATTGATTTTCGACTCTCACGAAAACCAAAGCCGTTTTGAACGTAGGTTATCGTATCATATCTTCTTTGAATTGAAAATATATTTTTTACGATCGTGTTGAACCGATTTCTTTTCTAATTCACACCATTAAAAAAGAGCGTAAACTGCACGCTCTTTTTTAGTAAAGTCCTACTCATTAACGTCGAGGTGGAACTTCCGTATAATTTAATGAATAGCTGACTGAAATTAAGCCAAATAAATGTTGAAATCGAGGCGGGTTTTTCACCTCCAAGGTCAACATTGCAAGTAAAAATAATTTACTCAACACAAGGAATGCTACCATTAAAAATAGTTTCTTGTTTCGTTTCAACGAATCATCGCTTCTCCTCTTTTTAACATAAAAATAAGAACAAACGATTATGGTTACATCTTTTATCTCTCATTTAAACAATAAAAGACCTTCACCACTAATCGGTAAAGGTCTTGCTAGACATTGTTTTACTATGCCAATAAAGCCGGTAGATTTCTCTACGAAATGTCGACTTTATTTCAGGAAAAACCTGACGCTACTCCCCTTTAAGGAATCTTATTCATAAAGATATTATAAGGGAATTGCGAACAGAATTCAACTATTTATTACTCATTGATTGCTGCTTCTAAAGCAACGATAATCATATCATTAAATGTTGTTTGACGCTCTTCAGCTGTTGTTTCTTCACCTGTAAAGATGTGATCGCTTACCGTTAAAACAGACAGCGCATTACGCCCATATTTAGCTGCTAGCGTATACAGTGCTGTTGTTTCCATTTCAACTGCTAGTACACCGTGTGCAGCCAGCTTTTCTAGTTGTCCATCTTCATTGTAGAATTGATCAGAAGTGAAAACGTTACCTACTTTTAGGTGTAATCCTTTTTCAACTCCAGCGTCATATGCACGCTTTAATAAGTCGAAATTCGCAGTTGGCGCATAGTCAATAGGTCCAAATTTCACGCGATTCATTTGTGAATCACTTGATGAAGACATAGCTAAAATAACGTCACGAACTTTTACATCTTTTTGAATCGCCCCACAAGTTCCGACACGAATTAAGTTTTGAACACCATACTCATTCATTAACTCATTTACATAAATAGCGATAGACGGAACGCCCATCCCTGTTCCCTGTACGGAAACACGTTTTCCCTTATATGTTCCTGTAAATCCTAACATTCCGCGAACTTCATTGTAGCAAGTAACATCTTCTAGAAATGTTTCCGCAATGTATTTTGCACGAAGCGGATCTCCAGGGAGTAAGATCGTTTCTGCAATTTCACCTTTTTTTGCCCCAATATGTACACTCATCTTTGTACCTCCTATTGTGTAAAAATGTTACCTTCTCACTATAACACAATTTGTCGAATTAATGACTGATTTCTTTCTCTGCCTTTCATTATTCCAACATTTTTGCTGAACTATGTACTGAAAAAAATGGCGTAATGAAAAACATGTTTCGAGGAAAGCTACTCAAGAACACTATTTTTAAATAAATGAGGTGATCATATGGGCAAAAAACATCGTAATCGCATTAATTCACCAAAGAAAAACAACCACATTCCTCAAGAAGCCATTATTGCGGAGCAAGAGGCACATGGTGATGAGCATACAGCAAATAAACGCAAAAATGGTCCTGGACACCATATGCGCGACTATTAACTTTTTTATTAAAAAAGCGGCCTGATTGGTCGCTTTGCTTTATCAATAATTGATTTACCGGACGTGAATCCGATTTACTCTTTGCCATCCATCCGTCCAAAGTTTATAATAATACTTTCCTCTAGTACCTTCATCAATTAATAAAATATCTCCTGTACTAATAAAACGAGCATTGCATTCTTTTGGCAAATTGTCAGCAATGTTGAACTGTTGAAAGACTTTAACCGCTGCATCTTGATGGTCGAGAGCTTTTACCGTTAAACGATGAACCGGTTTATATCCTCTTCTTTCTCCTTTTTCTTCTGTTTGCATAATTGTAACATCGTATTCCGTAATGATATTTAACTGTTTTTTTAAATTCGTCCACACATTCAAATGTCTTCCCTCCAAACCTCAATGTTCTATCCTGCATCCTATGTATGAATTAATACTATGTCATTTATATTAGCGATAGATAGATCAAAATCCTTCATTTCAAATACATGTTTTATTCATACTTTCTTTTATAATTAAACTACCTTAGCATAAATCTCTCCAAAAAAGCATGGCGTTCGCCATGCTTTTACTAGTGTATCATCTTGTTAAAGTCAGTGGATAACCGTTTGGTTCTAAATCAATAAAATGAACTATTCGTTAAGAATTTGTAATGGTATATATTATGTCGGGAACTGGTATTTCTTTAAAGAAGAATGCATGAATTTACGATAGAGCTGATACATGCTAATCGCCCAAGAGATACCCAAAGCATAACCGGCTAATACATCTGTTAAGTAATGGACACCTAAATACATTCGACTGAACCCAACTAATATGATTAGTAGAATAAAGCTTGTATAGGCGATACTTCTCACACTTTGTGTCTTGGAATACGCTAAAACAAGGCATAATAGTCCCACAAAAAATGCGCTCGAATTCATCGCATGGCCGCTTGGAAAACTGTAGTGTGATGCGTCAATTAGCTGACTCCATCCAGGTCTTGGACGTTCAAAAATTTCTTTTAAAAGCCAATTTAACCCTCGTACCCCCCAAAACACAAGGGTAATGAATAAGGCTGATATGCCTTGGCGTTTATACATCAACAGTATAACAAGGACAAGCCAAATTGGTGCCGTAACATACCATGATCCTAACGTTGTAATAAAAATAAAAAATGGTGTTAGCCAGCTTGTCCTCCACTCAAAAATTGTATGTAATACATCATAATCTAACTCTTTTACAAAATCCGTGTCAAACGTTAGCATTAGAATCACAAATAAGGCAAGTGCCAGGCAGACAGTAACAATATATTGTCTTCGCGTTAACATGTTGTGCTCTCCTCCATTAAACGATAAAGAAGAATGAATAAGAAGCATGCAAATACATGCTCCTTATGCAGTCGTTAGTCCTTTTTAGGCTGTTTATAGTGTTCAGGCTTTGGTGCCTGGTTCATAGCAAATTCATTTGAGAATTCTGGCTGTTGACGTGACGACTTTTTCATTCCTTTTTGATGTGTTTGATTACTTGTTTTATGAGACATGGTTTTCCCTCCCTTCCTCACACGTTTAATATGTGAAGAAGAAAGACAGACTATCCTAACTTATACGCTATATCTTGAAATAACTCGCTCTAGAGTGGCAGATAGCTGAGCAATCTCACTTTCAGACACTGTAACCCGCACAAGAGACTCATCAGCGTCTAATACCTCTGATAAAAAGCCACTAAACCCTCGAGCTTTACGATCAATTTCCAACAACAGTTCATATTGACCGTTACCTAATGATTGAACAATTACTTCTACTTCGTCTAACTTTCCATAATAAGGACCCTTAGCTGGAACGAATTCAAATTCTTGTACAAAAGGAAGTCGCTTTCGCATTCTTCTTGGTGCCTCTTCGCATTCCACTTGACGAAGACGAAAGCCAAGGTCTTCCATTGATTTCATCACGCTTGTAACCATCAAATTAGGAAGAACTTTCACATAATCAATATCGGACGGATCTACCGCATCTTTAATATCTAAACCTGTTGCCACCCATACTCGTGTTTTTCCAAGCGTAACGGGTGTATCATCAGGTAGTTGGAAAGTAAAAGGGATTTCTTTTTTTTCAGCTGGCTGAATAGTAAACGGCTCATTAATCTTGAATACATTGAGCTGTATATCTTGTTTGACCTTTTTATCATCTACTTCTTTTACATATGATGTAAACAGACGTAAGTAAATTCGGTCAATCGTCTGCTCAACATTGCCTCCATATACTTCTACAATCCCTTCAATCTTTTCACCTGCACGAAACTCGTCGTTTACTAGCTTTGCATCTACTCTAGCAGCACCAATACCGATTCGAGCTAATATCTTATTAAATAAAGCCATTAATTCCAACCTCCCCATTTCTACACTATATTAAAAGTTTAAAGCCTTCGTCTTTTTATCAGCAATAAACTGCAAATCCCCTTTGAGGTGCATCATATCTTCATAATAGCCATCGGATTGTAACATTTTGCGAATGATTGCTGTAAGCTCTGGTGATAACAAAAGTTCTTTTTCCCAACTCTTCTCTTTTCTTGAATTAGGTTCATAGCTTGAGTACAGCAAAAACAGCGCGAAATGCCCTAAAGCATATACATCACTTTGAACAGTTGTTCTTCTCATATACTGCTGTTCTGTTACTAAGCCTTCGACTTGTTCATCATCTCCTATAAAACGTGCTAAACCAAAATCAATGATGTAAATAACATCATCGACCTTAAGAATGTTTGGAATTCGCAGGTCACGGTGGACAATTCCTTCATTATGAAGAGATTCAATCACTTCTATTACTTGTAGCAATATTTGAACTACATCTTCTTCTTTGTATTTATAGTGATGTTCAAATATTAAGTCTTCAAACGTCTTTCCGTTAATATAGTCCATTATAATGAAAAATCCAGCGCTACTTTCCTCTACATCCAGTAGCTGAGGGACTTGAGGATGATTTATTCTTGCTAATATCTTTTTTTCATATTGAAAAGCTCGCATGCCTTGGTCAAGCTTTTGTTTCGTATTACGCAGCTGCTTGACTACTACTTGTGTTCCAAGCTTTTGATCCTTTGCCAGGTATGTAATACCATAGCTCCCCATTCCTAAAACACGGTCAATTTCATAACGGTTCTTAATTAATACGCCTTGTCTTAAAGGGCGGTCCATTAGAAATCGTTGAATTGATTTAAAAAAGTGCTTCATTTTGTCAATCAGCTAGAAGAAAAGCTGGAGAAAAAGCTTTTTTTCTTACGCTTATAATGATGATGTCCATACTTTGAATGACTTCGACTATCATAGTGACGTCCTTTTTTGTAGTCACTGCTGCTGTAGTGTCGTGGACGGCGACGGTGGTAATCGCTGCTGCTGTAGCGATGATGTTTTTTTGATCCTAATATTGAATTCAGTAGTTTTTTTATCATAATAACTCCCTCTTTTCTTAACACTTATTACCCTTTATACGTACTAATAATATAAAGGTTTCAAAAACTTTATTCCCCGTTTAGCTGCTTTAAAACGAAAAGGAGAACTTTTATGATTTATTCACTTCCATTCAAGGTTAACAAGACTATGACAATTGAAACAACGAACAACTTAGCACACTTAAATACGCAATCTTTAGCTATTTTATCTTCCTTTTCTAACACTTTTGAACTAAATGAGAAAGAGTCTAAGCTTGTTCAAAGAATTAAGAAAAACGTTCGCTTGCACAATAAAAACAACATTACGCGAACCCATGCTTATTTAGAATTTTATAAGCGTTACCCGGAAATAAAATGGGCGTTTTTAGCTCACCTCGTTTCTAGAAATGGCGGCTACTATATGACCGACTTGCAAACTACTTTCGCCAAAAAGCTTCTTTCTCCTGTTCAACAGCATGCTTTTTTTCTATTTTTAGAGCGCGCAAACGCTGCAATCTTTCAAGATGCTTTTTCTCAACTACTGTTATATGAAGAAAGTCAAAAGAATGGGCAAAATCTGTCTCACTTACTTACCGCCTTAGGAGTATCCGCATTTATGCATCCCATTTGGACTGAATTCATAAATGAACCTATGAAAAAAGAACATTTACTATCTCTTGCTTTAATTGTGAATGAACAGCATTATATTGAAAACAAGCTCATTCAAGATGGAAAAACAAAAGAAGACGTACTGGACACATGGCAGTTTTATGCACAAAGCTTTCTCGGTATGACCCAGGTGTTAATTCCTTATGAAAGTACTAACCAATTAGCTTTAGTTGGAGTAAACATTTCACAATTTTCTTCCCTTAAAAATCGAATTATTGCGGGGAAATTGCTTTATGCACTTCTGTTTCTTCATAGTCATTTATATTCAGGTACTTATTCGTTTGCAGATAGCGTAAAGCATACCGGAGCGAGACAAGACTATTCATCAAGTCTACACTCAAAATTTAACCATTTTAAGGCTCCTTCATCTACTTTACCTTTAGATATGTGCTGGGGAAACCGCGTCCATACATTTTTTAATCAGTCTGATTGGTTTGTAGGGACCTCACCTTATTCATACTTAGCAAAACTGGATATGCCCACTCTAATATAAAAACGACGAGCTGCCTCGTCGTTACATAAAGTACCGCTATTAAATTGCTATTATCTCTCTTTATTCTTCTTGCTCATCGATAATACATTTATCAATCAAATAATCAAATGTAATATCAGCCAACTCTCCTAGCTCTTCCTCAGCTGGAGCGTACCCCCGCTTTATTAGTTCATTGTAAAAGAACTCAGCGATTTCCTCTGTATCAATAACTACTTCGATTTCTTTCACAATATCACTCCTCACCCCGTCTCAGCGGGCAAGCGTAGCTTCATGAGCTCGCAAAATAGCAAAGCAAAGGACTAGCAAATATCTAATCTTACTAGCTCAAACTTTACTTTATATACTTTTATGAGCAAAAGTACAAGAGTATGTCTAAAATTTTCAATGCTATACGTCTCTTTCTATGTATAGCTTACCCTTTCTAACATACGCTTAGAATAACAGACATGGTGCTACGCTTTATCTTGCTCTGATTTGGAAATCTTGTGTAAATGTTTCAATACTAAGTTCATTACTTCTACATACTCATCATCTTGAAACATCTCATGCAATGTTTTGTAATCGTTATAAACATCTAACAAACCATTTATAATTTCATGCTTCTCTTTTGTTAATTTCATCTCTTCTTTTCCATGTCCATTTTGTTTTTTCATCGTCGGTAGCAACTCCGTCTTTTTAATTTCTTTTCCTAAATACAACATATCGATATTTTGTACATAGTTTTCTGTTTCCTCATGAGGAGTCACGAGAATAAGCTCTTCTTCACTAGCTTCAAGCCATTCTCCGTCAGTAACACGGGATAGTTCATACACAATATCTTCCCATGCGTCTTCTTTATATCGCCATATTTCTGTGCGAATGCCAATGATTTTAAACAATTCTTTTCCGTAATTAAACACTTGAACAATGTCACCAAAGAAATATTTATATTCCAACTCAACGCGTTCTTGTACTAAGATCTGTCCGTCATAATCTTCTAATAACTCAATTGTGTCTTCTAAAAACAGACCTTCACTATGGTTAATCTCATATACAAAGAGTCCATCCATCACTTTTATATCTGTAATGGTGCCAACGGTCCCATAGATCGTTACAACGATTGTATCCCCAATGCGGTATTTAGGCTTTTTCTTGCCTGCCATCGTCGCACCTCCTTGTTAAACTAACACCTACTGAAAAGTTACAATAGTATATGCAAAGATAGTAAAAGGGGAAGTATAACATCACCTCAATCAAGCCTGAAATACGCTGATTTTCACAAAAAAACAAAGAGGCTGGGACATAACTAGCCAAAAATAATGAAAAAGGGTTCTCATCATCGCAT
>NZ_KQ758692.1:0-19150 GCF_001457055.1 Priestia veravalensis
GAAGAAATTTCAGAGATGTATAAATCACGCTGGGCCATTGAGCTATTTTTTAAGTGGATCAAACAACATCTCAATATTAAAAAGTTCTACGGACAAAGTGAATGGGCCATTCAAAACCAAGTGTTTATCGCACTGATTGTTTTTTGCCTACATGTTCTCGTACAACTTGAAACAAGAAGTAAGCGAAAAACCTTACAAATTAGCCGTTATTTAAGGGCTGCATTGTGGAAACCAGCCCATATCTGGCTTCGAAAGATTGAAGGGAAAGCCATCCCTTAATAAGCAAATTGTTGTTGTCGCACAAGTCTGATTGTAAAAAAAACCAAATGAATAAAGCCACCTTTGAATAGGTATTTACCTTTTTGGCTCTAAACAAGGAGGATGATTAGACTGAAAATTGGACATTATTTATGCAACACTAGTGATATTTTTTATTAAAAATAATCGTCGCTCATCGAACTGACTGATAATATTTCTGAAAAGAACAGGGATTGCCTCTGCCAAAGATTGAATTAACTCCGCCTTTTTCATCGAGCTTATATTTTTAATTTGCAGCTTTTTCCGGATGTCTTGAAGATCTGCGACTTTTAATGCGGATAGCGCTTCCTTTAATGAAGCTATTCCTATTATTTTATTCTTTTGATTCTTGTTTTTATTTACCTCCATACTTTACCCCTTTCACATTGCGTCCACCTCTGACAATATCAAAAGCCACGGCAACTCCTTACTAGCCATCTTTTTCATCGCATATTTATTTTTTCATTTTATCACACATGTGCTTAATATGAACACTTGAAACGGGGGCGACTACTCTAAAAGGAACTTTCTTATTCCTCCAACTAAACTTTCATATATAAAAAAGAAGCTTCCCATAAGTTGGCTCAACTTATGAGAAGCCTCTATAATTTGTTAACAATCCACTCTCATCTTACATAAAACCCTTATATATCAAGGGTTTGAGGGCGTTATTACATCATGCCGCCCATTTAATACCCCTAAAAATATCTTAAAATAAATACTAAAACCCCTATTATATCAAGGTTTATAGATTTTTCCCCTCAATGAAAAAGTCCTTTTCTAAACATGAACATGAACAAAGCATGAACAACCTAAGTTATTTCCAACAAAAAAGGGTGTCGCTATTAATGGACGCCCCTTTATGATATAGTATAATTAGTTGAATGTTTAATCAGTGAAAACCGTATCGTTCCCAGCGATATGGTTTTCTGCTTTATCCGCTTCTTCAATTAAGGAATAGACCCAAGCTAAAACCTCGTCATAGTCTTTCGGCTCTTTGCCGTGCTTCTCAATAAAAACCTTTGTGTTTTGAATCTTAGCCCTTCTGTTCCGTTCATCTGCTGGAATGTCTGTGAGCTCAAATACTGGCAATCTTTCGCCTATTTCTTCACAATACTGTAAGCCTGTAAATTCAACATTTCTAGCCCCTTCAAACATATTCATTAAATTACTCATTGTCCTGATCTCCTTCCTTACCTGTAATTTTTGCGTATAATTTCCCGCTAATACAATGTGCATCTTCGTAATCTTTGTTAAGTTCCTTTACGGTAAAGTGCATAAGTTCAGCTAAAACTCTAACCATTCTATGGTGTTCATGGTAATAAGCTCTTTCTTCTCCTATATGTACTGCTTTGTCCATATCTTCTTTTAAGTGATATAAAAGAGTTTTTACATCTGATAAAATTTCAGCTTGACACCCGATTGAGTCTAATTGACAGTCTAACTTAAAAGAAAGTTTTCTTAATGTTTCTACCATGTTCTAACCTCCGTTATCTCTTGTCTTTTATTTAATTACTACTAACGTAATTATATTACCTATGTCGTAATATGTCAATTAAACAATATAATTTTATTACTTCTATGTGGTATTATGTAGAAAAAAGGCATATTGTAACTAGGGGGAAAATATAATGACTGTAAGAATTCATCTATCAGAATGGTTAGGTAAGAAGAAATGGACACAAAAACAGTTAGCTGAAATAACCGGAATACGTCCAGCAACTATATCTGCACTATATCATGAAGATGTCAAAAGAATTGAAATAGAACAAATGAATGAATTGTGTAAAGCCTTTGAATGTCAAATAGGGGATTTATTTGAATACGTTCCCGATCAAAAAAAATAATGCAGCTAGATGCTACATTATCAATCGTACATATTAAATTTAAGCACTTCTTAAATCTACATGTCTTTTACATTTCACACATTGAAATAAATTAGGCTCAACTTCTTTATGCCTTTTCAGTTTGCGGCATGTTTGACAAGATAAAGTAACATGCCTGCCTGAAAAGTCGTTTATCTCTATATCTTCGGTCTGGTCGTCCTCTGCAACAAGTTCCTCTTGATCGCCCTTTTCACTAAATAAAGCATAGGCAAAAGAGGCTGATACTAAGCCAATAATAAAACTATGCCATTCCATGCTGTTCACCCCTTAAAAATGTAGTCTATTTCACCGTTGTTTTGCACTGGAATGACTTTATAAGGTGTATAGATGTTATATTCTTCTTGTAGTTTGTGGACGATCTGGGAATCATTTAAGCATATTTCAATAAATAACCCTGCTAATGTGGTTGGCTTTGTATTACATGCGGTGGCTAACTGATTTAATTTTCTATTGGTTCTATTGCTTAAACTTACATTCACTCGATTTATTTTTTTATTGCCTAATCCCTTACCTTCTATCATAATAAAAATATCCCCTTTCCATTTGTCGTGACATTTGACGGTGTCATTTGTGTAACAGTGTTACTCAAGCGATAAAGAGAGAGGGGGCTTTATGTTCGGTATGGCTACCCCAACACAATTTTAATGCCCCCCTTTTCACTCTTATGGACAATCTTGTTTTTTTCCCTTCTAATGTCCTCTAACATAAGTTTCCTTGCCCATTCATTGAAATTAAAATTAGGTTCACTTATCTTTTTTATGATCTCTGCGTCATCTGGATTAGTGATATTTAGAGAAACCGTCTTTTTAATTTTGTTTTTACTCAATCGGTCATCCTCCTCCCCACCGTGATATTACATAGGTATGGGCGGGAAGGCTGGTTTATGACAAATAAAAAAACCGCTGAAAAAAAATCAACGGTCATTCTTTTTTAAGTATTCAACTATAAGGTCTTTGAATTCATATAAACAATAAAATATCTGTCTGCTTATGTCCTCTAGATCATCTTTTGTTAAATAATCGTTGTCATGTATATCAATTAAGGACATCACTTCTTGATTAAACATGTGTAAATTATCTTCTAACCTTTTTTATAGCTGTGTAGGTGTCATTGATCGCCCCTCCTAATTAAGCGCATAAGCGTAAATAGTTAAATCTTGTTTATACCCTTCAAAGTCATCTATGCGGTTTATGGCGTATTCTTTGCCCCTAAAGAGTACCTTCATAGTGGTATCAATATCATTTCGCCATGCAATTTTAAAAATAACTTCCACTTTGTAAACTGTTGTGGAAAACATGGCAATTTCATTTGCTGACGCTTGCCGGTAATAAGCCCAAATATTCTCCCCATTCTTTAACGGTCTGGCTGTTTCTCCTGGTTCGGGCCCGCTGTTTGCAGCCATTTCTAATATGGTTAGTTTTTTATCTTTTATATACTTCACGTTTTATCCCCCTTACAAAGCCCTTAGAAATTCTTCATAGTGTTCAAATAGCCCTACATAAGCGTCTAACATGGACGCTGTG
The DNA here is from genome assembly GCF_001457055.1 of Priestia veravalensis. NCBI lineage: Bacteria > Bacillati > Bacillota > Bacilli > Caryophanales > Bacillaceae > Priestia > Priestia veravalensis. The sequence continues at coordinate 3,707 of NZ_KQ758692.1, forward strand.
CCGTCTATCCTCATCTTAGCTGCTTGGTTCTTAACTGGTACTATGTTGCCGTTCCTGTCCGTTTCTATGCCTGTATTCGTTAAGCACCATTTAAGGATAGGACTGTTATTGTAATTAATCTTTTTAGCTTGCAAATCTGCCCCCATCATCTGCATAGGAAGACTTAAGGTTCTAGCTCCTTGAATACACCTAACCATTTTAAAGCCATGCTGCTCCATTTCCTCTACCCAATATTTAGCTGAATAGCTATCATAATAAATCCATAGGGGCGTTATACCGTAATTGTTAAGCATTTCTAAAAACCATGCTGTTATATCACCGTAATTAATGCTGTTTCCATTACATAGCCTTAATAAGCCTTGATCTAGCCACTTATCATAAGGTATTTTGTCAATCTGTACCCGTTTTTCAAAGTTATCCCTTGGCAACCAATACATTTGATGGATAAAGCGTTTCTGGGTGTCCTTATCCACCATTAAGAGGGTAGCACATGAAAGGTCTGTCGTTACACTCAAATCTGCGCCGCCTATGGCATAGCAATTTCTAAAATTCTCTATGTCAAAGGTTTCTTCGTTGTTTATATCGTCAAATGTAAGCCATGCGCTGGCTACGGTATCCCTTATATTAAAGTCCTTTGTTAATACTCCGCTTAGATCGTTAGGGCTGTTTTTAGCCTTCTCTACTTTACGCTCAAGGTCATCTAATTTCTTAATCGCTCCTAATGCTGGGTTTGCCTTTTGCCATGCTGCTGGGTCTGTCCATTCCTTCTTTTCGTCAAGCTCATAAAGGATAGGTAAAAAGCTATCATCTTGAAAGTTGCCGTCTACTATGTTACAAGCGTACTGATACATATCATCAAATATATTTTCTCTAACCGTTCCAGCCGTTGTAATCATAATTAAAATAGGTTGCTGGCGGGCTGATTGACTTTGCTTCATAACCTCATATAAGTTTCGGTCTGCTATACTATGCAGCTCGTCAATAATTACAAAGCTACTGTTTAAGCCGTCTAATGTATTACTGTTTTTGGCTAATGGCATAAGCTTAGACATAGTAAGGGAAAAATAAAGATCGCTTTTTCGCTTTTTGATATGCTTGGATAGATCGGGGCTTTGTTGAATCATATTGTGAGTTTCATCAAATAGTATTCTAGCTTGGTCACGCTTTGAAGCTATGCTGTAAACCTCTGCCCCGCCTTCTCCATCTGCAATAAGCATATATGCCGCTAACCCTGCTAACATGGTTGTTTTACCGTTTTTCCTTGCTACATAAAACATACTTTCACGGTAACGCCTTAAGCCTGTGTCTTTATCTATAAAACCGAAAAGGGCAGCAATATAAGCCTTTTGAAAGAGTTCCAATTTAATAGGTTTGCCCGCCCATTCCCCCTTACTGTGCTTACAAAAACGCTCTATAAACTCAATAGGCTTGTTTGCCTTTGCTTCATCAAAAATATATTGCTTTGGGTTGTTGATCTCGTCTACCAGCTTTGCATATTGCTTATATACACGCTTAGAAACGGTTATCTTTCCTTCTTTAATAGCGTTCCAGTATTCTAGTACATAATTCACCTTATCACCCCTTCAAGAAGTCAATTAAAGCGTCCTGCGGTTGTTCTACGTCCGTCGGGGGCAATAGGTCAACTAATTGCTTATAAAGAAGGCTGTAACGCTGTACGGTGGTATTATAGGCTTTTAATGCTGGGTGTTCCCTTAGAAATTCCTGCCGCCCTTGTTTAAACATTGATACTGCGCCTTCTTCTTCTACTTGTTGCTTTAATTTATCTAATGTATTCTGCATGAAAACAAGCTCATTATAGAGGCTTTGCCCTATAGGTAAACGTTCTTTTGGAATCTGCCTTAATATTGTTTTAAGTTTTTTCATTTCACTAGAAATCGTTATATTTTTCTTAGAAGTCGCCATAAAATCACCTTCTTTTTTTAGTGTTTAATCCCTCCCTTAATATAAAAAAGTAATGGAGGGGATAAGAAAGGGGCCTCATCGGTCCATAGACCTCCAAATTATTTTTCAAAGTGGGGGGATTGTTTTTTTCTTAAGTTTCCATTGCTATCGAATACTAAACCGTCTGCACAAATGCCGCCGCTATGATGTTCTAAATTGTGACAGGCCTGACAACATGCCTCAAGATTTCTCCAATTAAGAGTAATGTTTGGGTCATGTATATTCTCTGGCGTGATATACGTTTTATGGTGGCATATGTTCGCTACACCTCCGCACCGTTCACAAATATAGTTTTTACTTTGCATGAATCCTGTACGGCATTTAATCCATTCTTTACTCGTATAAAAAGCTTTTGCGTAATCCTTTGCCATTAGTTACATGCTTCTGCCTATCGCTGTTAAGGCTGTTAATAGGTTGTCTATGGTGCGCTGTAGTCTGTCCTTGTCCTGCCCTTCTGGGTCATACCATAGCTGTAATATAAACTTAGTAACGGTCTGTGCTAATGGGTGTACTGGCTGTGTATCCCATGTCCTGCCTGTGGTTACTTCCAGATAAGAAGGAATAGATTCTAATAATGGAATAATGATAGAGTCATTGTCTGGGCCATCCAGTCTTAATGTATCTCTTGCTTCTTCTATGCTAATTAACAATGTGATCACTCCTTTTAAAAAAGGGATACCAGCGTTATCACTGATACCCCCTTAATGTAGTTAGGCTTATGCCCCTGCTGGTGCTGATAGCTTTACAAATGCTTCACTAACTAATGGCTTAGTATCTGCAATAGCCATAGCTCGGTAATCAATAAGCCCGCTCTTGAATGAACTTTCCCTTGATACCTCAATCATTAAGCCTTGTGGCATGTTATAACCCATATAGTTAAAGTTACCTAGAATGATCGTGTCATCTGCTAGGTTATCGTCAATGACTACTTCCTTACCTAGAATATAGCCAATGCTTTCATTCTTAGGATCTGCAATAAAGATTGGTCTACCGTTTCCATCTACTAAACTATAAACCTTGTTGTATAGTGTAGCGTTACTCATAGCAAACTTTGCCCCTGCTGCATATCCACGCTTTAAGGTTGCTAATGCTTTTGTAAAGTCTGTGTATGTCCCTGTAAGGTCTAGGCTGTTGCTTGCATCCCATGTAATGCCTGTTAGTAATCCAGTTCCTTGTCCTGTTCCTGTACCGTTAACTAATGCGTCTGCAATAGCTTCCATTACACAATTAGTAAGCTCGTCAATCATGTATGCTTCAAATGCTTGGATTGTCATTTTCTTAGCTGCTGCACTGATTGAAAATACTTTGATGATCTCATATCCTGCAAATTGTACGACTGCTGGTGTTACCTTCTCACTTTCTACTGGTGCGCCTTCAACGTGCCATTGCGCCTTACTGGAAGGTGTTCCAATCGGTACGCTGATGTTAGTAGGAATATTGAAGTTTCTAACGTGCGAGATTAAACCGCCCATTGTTCTAGCTTTCTTGATAACTTCGTTTAATGTTGTTGTTGGTAATACGGCTGCACTGTTTGTTGTAGTATTAAAGGCATCTGCTCGGCGTTCTGCTTCTTGCATTTCCATAGCCTTATTAAAAGTTCTTGTTTCAACATCTGTTAGCTTTTGCCCTAACAATGTCTTATAAAATGCACAGCGGTATTCGGTACTTGCGAAAATGTTTTCTGTTGGTACTTGCTGACCTTGGTTGAAGTTCATTCCAGTAATAGGATTGAAGTTTCCAGCTTGTCCACCCTGGCTGCGTTGTTCTACATTGTTTTTTGCTTCTTTTAAGCCGTCTAGTTCAATATTTAAAACCTCTACATTTGCGTTAGGGTCTGTATCAATTAGCTTGCCGATCTCTGCGGCTCTTTTCTCAATGTCAGTTAAAGAATGGTTACGATAATAATTAAATGCTTCTGCTACTGTTTTAAAATTCATAATTTATATACCTCTTTTCAATATTTGATTTACTTTTATTTTTGCTGCTTGTCTTTCTGGTGCTTTAAGCTTTGCCCATGTGTTTTCAATAGCTGCCCTTGCTTCTATACTCGTTTGAGGATATGCAGGGAATGGAACGATTGAAACCTCATAGACTTTTTCTATTTTGCTAATACTTCTAGTGTTTGTCTTTGCGTCAAAGTGGCTGCCGCCTTGTGGTACTTTGAAAGCAAATGACATGCCCGAAAGGTCTTGCCGTTTTACTGCCGTATAAACGCTTTTCCCTTCCACGGTGTCTGGTAGCTCTGCCCTCATTGCTAATCCTGCCGAATCTAACGAAAAGGACATAGTTTTAGGTGTTCTTGCTAATGGAATTTTATTCATATCGTGGTTATACAATAAGCGAATGTCTGATAGGTCTGCCCCATCTAATGCGCCCCTTTGTATAATCTCGATATAATCCCCAAATGGTGCTTTTATGGTGGTAGGTTGGTCATATACAATAGGTCTACCACTTAGAATAAGGCCGCTTTCTCCTTGCGGTTCGGCTGCTCTTAGTTCAGCTACTCTTAACTCTTTCATTCTTTGCTACCCCCTTCATTTAGCTGGTATTGATCGGCTTTATCGGCATTTACTACGTTTAGTGTTTGTAATCGCTTGTCGCCGTCCTCAACTGGTGGCAAATTCAATATTTCTAATGCTTGGTTAATGGTGAATAAGCCTAAAGGCGTCAATTCCTTGATAATGTTTGTTTTGGTTGCATTACTAGCAAACTGTAATCTATTAGCCTCAAATATGATTGAATTGCCGAAAGCCTGTTCACGTTCTGTAAATAGCTTGTCTGTAAATTCAAGTGAAAATTGTACGGCTAATGGTTCTAGGACACTTTCATAAAATGCCGCCCATTCATCTTCTGTATAGGTGCTATTTACGATTTTTTCACTAATTCCTAAATACTCATAAATTTTCTTTTTAACTGCCTCTAGCTGCTTATCATCAATAGCTACTGGCTTAAGCTCTAAAGGGGTATATTCTGCTTTACTGTCAATTACTGCAATTCCGCCATTATTACTTACTGTTAAATAATCGTTTATAAAGGCTTCCTTTTCCTCTTTTAGTTTGTCTGGGCTTAATACTTGGTTATATTTCAAAATACCTCGAATCGTTGCATTAGCTTTTATAGAGTTTTCTAACCCTTCATTTTGCGTATGTGCTAAGTCTAAAGCTGGCAATATTGCCGTGTTAGTATCGCCTAATAGATCGTTAGAGTTAAAGAAACGCCTTACTATAAAAACCTTTGAAAATGGCAAGGTAACTTGCTGGCCATTAGCAAATAAGAAACGACAATATAAATTACCTAATGTGTCTGTTATATACTCCACGCTTTGAGGGGATAAGGGGTAAATAGCTTGTAAATACCCTTTGTCATCCTTCTGCAAATACGCAAAAGCATTGTTATACAAGTAATAATGTGTTACCAGCTTATAAAGAAGGTCATAAGCTGTCATATATGGATTAGGTCTTACTTGTAAAATGTGGTTTAAATATTGATCGCCTGTCTTGCGCCTGTCTGGTGCTGTAATAACATGCGTTCCCTTAAGTTTTGCAGCGTTTCTTGCTATGCTATCAACTGCCGCCCTGTATATATCACTTTCATAAGCTTTTCCGCTAAATGGTGTGAATATTGCAGCTCCACCGCTCATTATGTCTGCTCGTTCTGTTTTCTGCGGTTCTTTTCTACGGTTAAAAATCTTATCGAAAAAACCTGGCATTTACTCACCTCCCCATTTTGCGCCTTTATAGTTCATGGCGTTATCGGCCATATCAATAAAACCAGTTTCGTCCATATCCATTAAAACTACTTCGCCTTGATCTGTTAGCCCTAAACAAATAATTTTCGATAAAATAGGTTCTTTAGGATGTTCATCATCTTGGTAAACTGCATATAGGTTTTTAGGTGCTGGTATTATTTGAATTATTTTTTCGGCCATTTAATCCCACCGTTCATCATTCCATCTTTTTCTTCTGCCTGTTTCTATTTCGTATTCATATATAAGCTCCATAAGGTCACAGGCTTTTACTGTAGTTTCATCGTTATAGAAGTTGTTTTCTATTTGGTCTTTTAGTCGTTCTAGTAATTCATCCATGCTATAAAACCACCCTCTATATAACTTAGGTTAATTTTATTATAACTTAGTTATATTTATTTGTAAATTTTTTTTGATAATTGACTTGTTCTTTTAAAAGGTTACAAGAAAAGGTTACAAGGTTACATCTTAATTCTAATCTTTGTAACCTCACTCGCTCTTACTCTCCCAAGGGTTTTTTCCTTCAAGGTTACAAGGTTACAAGGTTTTCAAAAAAAATACCATATATATAGCATTATAGTTTTTTAGGATTATAATCTTATTTCATACGAAATATATATCTAATAACTTGTAACTTTTGTAACCTATAACCTTCTATTCCTTGCGGCTCTAAGACTGGACAGGGTTACAAGCTATAACTTTTATTTGTAACCCTTTGTAACCGTTAGACTCTTAACCCTTGATATAACAAGCTTTATGAAGGTTACAAGATTACTGATTTAGAAATTCATTTCCGCTTACTTCTTCAAAATCAAAGCCTATCTCTTTCACAATATCCATGTTTACTGGTATCACTCTATATGTTTTCCCTTTATGCTTTAATGGCTTATAATCAACATAAGAGTTTTTTTCTTGTTTCCCAACGGTTAGCCCTCGTTTTAACCATTCTCTACGTGTTGCTTTTTCCTCAACCCCTAAAAACCTTGTAAGGTAAGCTGGCATTAAATAGAGCTGGCCTTTTTTGTATATAGCTTTATGGACTTGCGGCAAATAATCATAATATATATCCTGCCTGCTACTGTCTAGATCGGTTAGAATTTCATCTAAAAATTGCATCGGCTTGTCCGTTGATTTATTTTCACTGGCTATATCGTCAAATAAATCTGCTATTGCTTTTAGGTCTATTTCAAAGCTCATTTTGTTTTTTAATACACTTCCAGTAAAATGGACTGCTGCATAATATCCAGCTAAACGGTTTAATACTTCATTATCTTTAGCCTTATCTACATAGAATTTTCTAAACTTGTGATATTCGGTGATAAGGTCTTTTTTATTCTCTAGCCATACTTTCAAGAAGGCTACCCCTATTGCTCCATAATTATTTTCCATAGCTTCATGAAGCTGTATGATGTTTTCATGGTCTTTCTTTAATGGTTCATCAATTAAAGGGATTATCCTTGCAGCCACTCCACCTTGATTCTTAGCGTATTCATTTAAAGATACTTCCCCTGTACTTAGAAGAATATTGCACCATGTATATTCCCTCTGGCTACCTTTTAATGAACCTCGTCCTTTAGATCTACCGCCGCTAAACTGATACACTACATCTTTTAATATCTTGTCATTTGCTTTGCGGGTATCGTCCAGCAATAATGGAAAACTGTTTAAATAAGCGGCTTTTCTTTCAATAGATACCTTTGTAGCATTCCATTCACTCATTAAACCCTCATTACCCCAAACACTTGCAGCCGCTTTTAATATTGTAGTTTTACCTTGTGAAGTCGTTCCACTTAAATCAACAATGAAAGGCTGTAAGCGTAAATCTTTAATAATGACACTAGCAAAGCTAGAAAGTACAAAAAATACGGCTTTAGGGTGCTGCTTAATTCGTTCAAAGACTTCTTTTTTCCATGTGTCGCTTGTCCCTTGCATCTTTAAAGATTCAAGTATCTGCTTCTCGCCGTGATCTATCGCCATAATCTCAATATCTTTAGTTATTGAAGGGTGAATAAAGCTATCTTTGATATGCCCTAAACGCTCTACTGCGTAATATTTTTTAAGTTCATTATCCAGCAAGTAAAAATCCATGAAACTGATTAAATTTTTGACATTATTATCATTAACAGAAAAACCTTTTTCGCTTAGTTCCAGCAATTCTTTTCTAACTGCAATAGTTGAAGCTGGTACTACTTCACTAATTGTTTTATGCCCTTGCTTCCAAGTAATTTCATACAAGACTTGAGGGCGTTCTACATTATGAAATTCTTTTGTTAAAAATGGTACATGTCTAGATACAAAGTTTTTGACCTCTACGTCTTTTACTGTCTTGATTGAATAAAGCGAACCATCTTGAACAATAAAAGGCTTAGGAATAACCTTATTATCACTTAATCCACTTACATGAATTTCAAAGTCTGCAATTTCATTAGCTGCCTCGGTTTTGCCTTCATTTATTTTTTTAGAGGCTGATTCCACCTTTTCTTTTATCGTACTTAGTGGGAAGTCTTCTTTATACGGTACAAAATATTCATAAGCTAATTGAAGGCTTTCTAATGCGTCTTTTTTGCTTACACCGCAGGTTAATAACCTTCTGGATAAATCATAAAAATCACCGTCACGACTTCCGCTAGTTTCATAAGGGTAGGACATAGGAGAAGGCGTTTTTTGACCGTTCCACACTTTATAAAGGTAATGTGGCAGCTCGTCTAATTCGCCCATGCTTTGAGCTATTACATGACGCCCTTTTGTGTTTTCTGTTGGAAAGACAATATAACCTTTTTCGGCTGCTCTTGTATCTTGAGTAATACCCAAACGATTGACATATTTTTGATATTGCCCTTGCTTATTAGTCTGATCTGTTTCACCTTTAAAAATAAATTGCAATCCGTTAGGGGTCTTAATAACATGATGGTTTACGTTTTCACCCTCAAGAAGTTCTTTCAATAACTCCCCTTCCTGCGTGTCGTCAACGTCCACCAAATATAGCCCTGTTGGTATTCTTACACCAATCCAGCCGCCCTTTTCTATCCAGTTGCTTATTTGTTCATCATTAGAAAAATATGTCCATGTTTTCCCACTTGGGCTTTTTGCTTTCTGATAATCATCATTTCCGTTGGTGTACCCTCTGAGCTTTATTATCTTGCCGTTAGGTAGTAACTCGGTTATTTTTGCTGTGTAACTAATCATGGTAGCTTGCATTATTACTCCCCCCCTTGTTATTAACTCCGCTAAGCTCATTCTTCTGTATCTGTAAGATCATAAAGTGTTCCAATTGCCCAACTTAAGTAATGTTCTAAAAATTCCTCTCTGCTCGCTATCTTTTGATACTCTCCTACACCATTTTTAACAGTCATAATAAAAGGTGGGTCTTTTGTTAAAGCCATTTCTAACACTTTTGCAACTTCTAATGCTGCTTCACCATCTACATGAAATTTCACGTCTGCGCTATCTCCTTTGCCTATATGGCATACTAGGGTCTTTTCTACTTCTTGCTTAGAATAAAAACCCTCAAACGCTTCATAACTGCAATCTTCAGAACAAAATAAAGTGCCGTTTTTCCCTGCTCGGTAATATCTATCGATTGAATGAATTGCTTCACCACAATTAGCGCATATCATTACTACCAGCTCCCTTTTGCATTTTTTGAAAAAATTTAATGTCATTGTTAGTAGCGTTCATGTTAGATGTCATATCATCTAAAAACTCATCCACTTCACTTTTTTTAAACAGATATTTTGAGCCTACTTTGTAATACTTCAATCCGTTTTTTATTAGGCGATCTTCAATGATCGGCTTGCTAATATTCAGATAATCGGACAATTCACTATAAGTTAAGAAATACTTTTGCTTTGCTAATTCTTCGACACGTTCATTTATGGCTTTTTCCAGCATGGAATTAACTGTTTTTTCGTCAATTTGAACATTTAACAATTAGCCCACCGCCTTTCTTATTTTTGATAAACACTTATATTGAAAATGTCGTTAATTTCAACGCCTAAACCTTTTGCAATTTTTGCAGAAACGGTAGGTGAAGGGCTTCGATAACCTTTAAGTATTTGCGTTAGATAAACTTGGGAAATTCCAATATGACTAGAAAAATCTTTTAGAGTCATTCCTTTTTCGGCAATCGACACCCTAACATTTTCTTTGTTGATAAATTCCATCTTCACCATATTTTCACCACCTATTTTTAACTTGGATATATTTTTTATAACTTGGTTATATATTAGCATTCACAAAAAATACCGTCAATATATTTTTTATAACTTAGTTATATTTTTGTTTAATTTGTGTTATATTGTGTTTATACAGATTTAAGGAGGTTTTTTAAAATGAGTGTTAGCCCAAAGGAATTCGGAAAAGAATTAAGGAAATTGAGGAAAGAAAAAAAATTGACATTAACAGAGTTAGGAAAAAAAATTGATTTAACCCAAGCATATCTTTCAATGATTGAAAACGGACGTAAGGGTATACCAAACTCCGATACAATAAAAAAATTGGCTAAAGGTTTAGATATACACTATACGCAACTTATGGAAATGGCAGGCTATGAGATAAGTCTTATAGAAGCATTCAAGGGGGTAGTTGAAACACCCAAAAAGGTTATTGAGGTTTCTCTTCCAGCAATGGGGAAAGAAGAAACAGGGGACGGTCTTGTTGCATATGGACAATTAACTGATGATGAATTAAGACGCCGCTTATTTGATTTACACGAATTATTAAACATGGATGTTGATCTTTACTATAAAAACGAATTTTTAAACGATGATAATCGCCAAAAAATAAAAACCATGCTTCAAACATTATTTGAATAGGTGATCTTATGGCATACATCTATAAACGTGGCAAAAAGTGGGCCTATCGTGCCTATGCAGGAAAAGACCCTGTTACTGGTAAAGACAAACAAGTAAGTAAATCGGGATTTTTAACAAAAAAAGACGCTCAATTAGCAGCGGCATTATTTGAAAGGCAATTCCATAATAAAGAATATATCGAACCATCAAAAATAACGTTTGAAGCAATATGCAAGGACTGGCTAAAGCATTATCTTTCACAAGGCGCAAAGGAAAGCAGCCACAGGGCAAGAAGGATTGCATTAACACATATCATTAATGAATTTGGACATGTACCAATTCAAAAAATCACTAAAAAGGCATATCAAGACACAATAGATAAGTTAGCCAATACTTTTAGCTCTAATTATGTTTCCAGTATTCACACTTCCGCTAATATGGTTTTTATGTATGCACATGAAAATAAATTAATTAAGGAAGCACCTTCAAAGGATACTAAGCTGCCTAAAAAGAAAAAAACCATTTCTGATCTTGAAAATGATTCAATAAATGAAAAGTTTCTTGAAAAAGAAGAATTAGAGGAATTTCTAAACGTGGCAAAAAATGAAGGGTTAGAAGGGGATTTACTCGTTTTCACTATGTTAGCCTATACAGGCTTAAGAATAGGGGAAATGATTGCTTTAAAATGGTCTGATATTGATATGGACAAGCATACCTTAAGAGTCATTAAAACTTATTATAATCCAACAAATAATAAGTTAAAGTACACCTTGCTTACACCTAAGACAGAAGGTTCAATACGTACCATAACAATAGACCCTATTTTAGTTGAATTACTTAAGCTACACAAACGGGAACAAGAAGATATTATAAAGGAGAATAAGCCTTTTTATGTTGATAATGACTTTATATTTGCAACAAATGAAGGCTATCCTAAAACAATAAAACATTTATCAATCAGAATGCAGCGCCTACTTAAGAAAACAACTATACAAAAACAGGTAACGCCCCATTCATTTAGGCATACACATACTTCTTTACTAATTGAAGCTAATGTACACATAAAAGAGATACAAGAACGGCTAGGCCATTCAGATATTAACACTACAATGGATATATACGCACACATGACAAAAAACGTCAAAAAAGAGGCTTCCACTAAGTTCAGTAACCTAATGGAAAGCCTCTCTAAAAATCTAATTGAATCAAAACATGAACAAAAGCATGTACATGATACAAATTAAACGCTTGTAAATGTTGTTATATCAACGTTTATAGGCGTTTCTTACATCATGCCGCCCATACCGCCCATGCCACCCATATCAGGCATTGCAGGACCGCCAGCATTTTCTTCAGGCTTATCTGCCACGACCGCCTCAGTTGTTAAGAACATAGCCGCTACAGAAGAAGCGTTTTGAAGCGCTGAACGCGTTACTTTTGTTGGGTCAACGATACCAGAATCAAGCATGTTTACCCACTCACCAGTTGCAGCGTTGAATCCAGTTCCAACCGCTTCGCCTTTTAGACGCTCAACGATTACTGATCCTTCTAGACCTGCGTTGTGAGCGATTTGACGTACAGGCTCTTCAATCGCACGTAATACGATGTTGATACCTGTTGCAACGTCGCCTTCAGCTTCGATTCCAGCAACTTTATTGTAGATATTCAATAATGCAGTACCACCACCAGCTACGATACCTTCTTCAACCGCAGCACGAGTAGAGTTTAATGCATCTTCAATACGTAGTTTACGCTCTTTTAATTCTGTTTCAGTAGCCGCACCAACTTTAATTACAGCAACACCACCAGCAAGCTTCGCTAGGCGCTCTTGTAATTTTTCGCGGTCGAACTCTGAAGTTGTTTCTTCAAGCTGAGCTTTAATTTGGTTAACGCGAGCTAAAATTTCTTCTGCGTTACCTGCGCCGTTTACAACTGTTGTGTTTTCTTTTGTTACCACAACTTTAGAAGCGCGACCTAATTGCTCAATGCTTGCAGATTTCAAGTCAAGACCAAGCTCTTCAGTGATTACTTCACCACCAGTTAAAATCGCAACGTCTTGAAGCATTGCTTTACGACGGTCACCAAAGCCAGGAGCTTTAACTGCTACCGCTGTGAATGTACCGCGAAGTTTGTTCACAACTAATGTTGCTAGTGCTTCACCTTCTACATCTTCAGCAATGATTAATAGTGGCTTACCTTGTTGAACAACTTGCTCTAACACCGGTAAGATTTCTTGAATGTTACCAATTTTCTTATCTGTGATTAAGATATACGGATCTTCTAATACAGCTTCCATTTTATCTGAATCAGTTACCATGTATGGAGATGCATATCCACGGTCAAACTGCATACCTTCTACAACTTCTAATTCAGTTGTGAAGCCTTTAGATTCTTCAAGCGTGATAACGCCGTCGTTACCAACGCGCTCCATTGCTTCAGCGATTAATTGACCTACTTCTTCGTCAGCCGCTGAAATAGCCGCTACTTGCGCAATTGAATCTTTACCTTGGATTGGTTTAGAAATTGCTTTTAACTCTTCAATCGCTACTGCTACTGCTTTTTCCATCCCTTTACGGATACCCATTGGGTTCGCACCAGCCGTTACGTTCTTAAGACCTTCACGAATCATTGCTTGTGCTAAAACTGTTGCAGTTGTCGTACCGTCACCAGCAACGTCGTTTGTTTTGCTAGCAACTTCTGCTACTAATTTTGCACCCATGTTTTCGAATGCATCTTCTAATTCAATTTCTTTCGCAATTGTTACACCGTCATTTGTAATTAATGGAGAACCGAATTTTTTCTCTAGTACTACGTTACGCCCTTTTGGTCCAAGCGTTACTTTTACAGCATTCGCTAATGTATCCACACCACGTAGCATTGAGCGGCGTGCTTCTTCGCTAAACTTAATGTCTTTTGCCATTTGACTCATCCTCCTAATTGTTTAAAAATAATCTATTCTACATTGTTAAAAGTCGTTATGAATAATTAGCCGATTACAGCTAAAATGTCGCTTTCGCGTAAAAGTAAGTATTCAGTACCTTCGTATTTCACTTCAGTACCAGCATATTTTGAGAAGATAATACGATCGCCTGCAGCTACCTCTAATGCTACACGCTCACCGCTTTCTAATACTCGACCTGTACCAACAGCAACAACTTTACCCTCTTGTGGTTTCTCTTTAGCGCTGTCTGGTAATACGATACCGCTTGCTGTTTTTTCCTCAGATTTTACAAGTTCAATCACTACGCGATCACCTAATGGCTTTAACAAGTGAAACAACCTCCTCAAATAATATGTTTTTACATTTTGTTAGCACTCAACCTCACCGAGTGCTAACACATTTATTATATTAAAACAAAGTAGCTTTTTTTTGCAAGTATTAAACACAAAAAAATTTAAAAAAATCCTTTTTCAACTCATACTACTCATACCTACATAAAAAGAAGGCATTCTTTTATCTCTCATATAATATGTATGTTACAATACGAACAAGAAGAAACATATCAAAAAGCTTCCCTACATGTTCTTCGACAATGATACATAAAAAACCTTTTAAAGGAGTATGAAAGATTGGAAAAGCGCTATGGTTATATCGTACTGACTTATATCATCATGCTGTTTTCTAGCATTTTAGGCATTCCGTTATTATTATCCCTCGGACTGTTTAATGACGAACCCGTTGGAGTAGCTAAACAGCTTGCGATGACTTATTGGACAATTATCAGCTTTAGCTTGGCTTTAGTAATTGTACTTTTGTTGTTAAAGCGTGAAATGTCAATGAGACATGAACATGCTGGCTTACCAACAGCTATATTCTGGTCAATCTTTGGCATCTTTTTAGCAATGGCTTCTCAATCTGTGGCTGCCATGATTGAAATGAACTTATTGGGTATTGAACCTGGTTCTGAAAATACGGAAATGATCTTGAATTTAGTGAAAGTTACGCCTTTATTAATTGTTGTCACATCCGTTATTGGACCAATTTTAGAAGAAATTATCTTCCGAAAAATCATCTTTGGTTCTCTATATCGTAAATATAATTTCTTTATTTCAGCCTTTATTAGTTCACTTATATTTGCAGCAGTCCACTGGGATTTCGAACATTTATTAGTTTACACGGCTATGGGATTTGTATTCGCGTTTTTATATGCAAGAACGAAGCTGATTATTGTTCCAATTATAGCTCATGTCTTGATGAACACGATTGTTGTGTTAGTTCAAACGATTTTTGCGGATGAAATTATTGAAATTCAAAAACAGGCTGAACAGCTACAGTTTATTATTAAAGGACTTGGTTTATGAGTAACATCCCTCTAACCAGAGGATTTATCTACTTAATTATGGGAATCCTCTTTACGTATTTAGCTATTTTAAGCGTCGATACCACCGTATGGACCTTACCAACTATCTTGTTTGCCTTAGTCGCTGCTTTTGATTTTCGCCTTGCGATTCGAACCTTTTCATTGCACCGCAAGATTAAAAAGCTTCAGGAGCAATATAAAAAGTCAAATAGCAACGATTCTCAGAAATAAAAAGGAGGCTGGGACATAACTAGCCAAAAATAATGAAAAAGGGTTCTCATCATCGCATGTTGATGATGAGAACCCTTTTTTGTTGATCTGTTTGATTGGTCTATGCACATTTTACGCTGGAGGCGATGTACTTTCGTACATTCACCGCCATGAACGCAAACCCTAATTCGTTTTTCACGTTCTCTTTGCCTCTTACGGACATTCGAGTGAAACGCAAATTAGCCTTCAGATATCCAAAAACTAGTTCTACGTCAATCTTACGTTTTCCGTAGATTTTACCCGTTTTTTCTTCTGAAAGCAGCTGTTGAATGCTTTTCTTTTGTTGTTCCCACTTTTCGTTATAATCGATTCTTCGGTTCTTTCCTTCCTTCGCCTTCGTACATTGTGAACGAAAAGGACAACCTGAACAGTC
>NZ_KQ758693.1:0-18172 GCF_001457055.1 Priestia veravalensis
TATATAAGTTGAATTTATCTTTTACAATCGAATGCACAATCGATCAATAACTTTTCTAGGTGAGTCATTTAACTCACGAATAAAAGCTTGCACATTTCTTCGAATCTCTTTAACAGAGGAATAAAAAAGGTTATTAATTACGTCTGATTTGAGCCATTTCCATAACCCTTCAATGAGATTTAACTCAGGGCTGTAAGGTGGTAAAAAAACCAATTCTAAACGATGTTGGTGGTTACGCAAAAAAGGTTCAATCAGCTTCGCATGATGAATACGGGCATTATCTAACACCATGACAATCTTACCGGTCGGATAGTGTTTCAATACCTTTTGAAGAAAACGAAGAAACGCTTCGGCATCGTATCGTTCTTCTTCTACACAAAGCACATCTCCCGTTTCATAATTAAGTGTACCGATGAGTTTGACACCCTGGTGCTTTCCATAAGTCGGAATGATTCGTTGCTTGCCTTTTAAAAACCATGTGTATTGAAGAGCTTGGTAATCCCGAATCATCGACTCATCTTGAAAGAGAAGATGGTCAATCTCCTCATTTAAGAGTTTTTTTATAGGCAGGGAACGTCTCTTCCACAAACTCTTTTTGTTTCAACGGGTCAGCTTTTGCC
The DNA here is from genome assembly GCF_001457055.1 of Priestia veravalensis. Taxonomy (NCBI): domain Bacteria; kingdom Bacillati; phylum Bacillota; class Bacilli; order Caryophanales; family Bacillaceae; genus Priestia; species Priestia veravalensis. The sequence continues at coordinate 621 of NZ_KQ758693.1, forward strand.
AGCGTATAAGTCGGTTTGGTATAACTAAGGCCTAAATCGTGTAAAAGTCGAGAGACACCACGAAGAGTATACGGTTGGTTCCATTTTTTCTCGATAAATGAAGCAATAATCTTTAACGTCCAATTATACTTAGCTGGGAAGCCAACATCTACGGGAAGTTTGGTCGCAATCACTTGAGCCAATTCCTGTTCTTGTTCGGGTGTTAATTTGCGTGGCGCTCCAGGTGATTGTCCCATGGTTAAGCCATCTAGTCCCTTTTCTTCGTAGGCATTCACATAGTTATAGATAGTTTTTTCGGAACGCCCAATCATGGTTGTGATTTCTTTTTTAGAATAGCCTTGTAAATAAAAGTAAATCGCTTGATAACGTTCATACATTCGTTTATCTTTGGTCGTTTTCATCGCTGTAAGCAAGGTTTCGATTTCATGTTGACGTGAATGGGTCATCTAGTTCCTCTCCGTTCATTGGTAAGTGTTACCCTTATACTTCAACAGAGAGTAATTGTAATCCTTTAATTCAACTTATATAGATTTGTATAATTAATTTTTGGTTGAATTTACTAACGACAGTATTTAACCATAATGGTGGTGTAGGTATGACAAACGAGTCGGCAATGGTTGATATTATAAAAGCGTTTAAGCGCAATTCAACAGAGTCAATTGCAATGGATTTAATAAAAGAAGTAAGGGGAACGTTTTGTCCGCTTCCAAAGTATGTGGCGGACTTAATTGATGAATTGAGAAAGTTAAAATTAAAAGATGAAGTTATTAGCGTCATCTTATATCAATCTGTATATGTGCATAATCATCAGTTTAATATTAAGGATACGCCTACTAATCGGCAATTTATTCAGGATACTGTTTTTATGGGGCGCAAGTGGGTGCAGCAGTACGGGAAAATTGAAAATGTCGAACAAGCAATTCAAATTGCGGAACATGCGTCCTTAGATGCAGAAGAGCCAGAAGTGCCAAATCCTTTTGATTCAAAGAAGGTTACGCTTGAAGTGAGCTTAGACCCGCAAACGTACGAGATGTTAAAAAATATTGCTGTCTATTATGATCATGTGGGATATGATGACTCGATTTCAACGGCAGTACAGCATTTATACACGCAGCTACTCGAGGCTCAGCAAAAAAGTCGATAAGAAAAAATCACGTAACATAGAAAACGTTACGTGATTTTTTTATCATTGATTGTTTCGATAAACGTAAGGGTCATCAGGTTCCTGTTCTTTCTTAACGTTCGTGACTTTAATCATTGGTAATGTTTTTTTAAACGGCTGATAATACATCGTATCAATTTTACCTGTTACTGTTACCCAATCATCATTTTGAAACGATACGTCATCTGGAAATTCAATAAGCATTCCGAAGGCTCCAGAGTCAGCAATGCAATGAATAATTCCAAAGCGAAAAAGAAAATATTGATTTTTTGGCAGCTCATCATTATGGTATAAAAATCCTTTTAAGCGAATGGTTTTACCCGTAAATTCACCAGGGTAATTATAAATGGTTTCCATTGCGTTTAAAAACTCAGTATCTTCTAAATTAAGCTTTTCACTCTTTCCAAACTGCTTCAAATCTTTGCGTATCATTTTGTCATAAGCTTCCTCTCCGTAAAAGCTACTTGTATCGGGCTCTAGGAATTGGTGCTGATCATAGGGGCTATTTTTTTCGTAGATTGGAAAATTGAACCCCTTCGCTTCAACAATTTTAGAATCTAATTTGGAAATTGGTAAAAATAAAGCAGTGATAATAGGTACGATATAGATGAGATAAAGGAATTTATCTCGCTTGCGCGGAGCGTGTGAATGACTGTGGCAATCACAGCCATCTTCATGATTATGGTCATGCTCATCGCCTTTCATATAAAAAATAAAAGCAGCGATGGTAATAAACCATAGGAGAAAAATTGTACTGTATGAAATCCATGCATATTTCATATTAATGTACTTTGAAATATCTCCTGTAGCATGCAGATGCATGAAGACAAACGTAAAGCCAATCAAAATTAAAATTCGAATCATCGCGCTTCCTCCTTATCTGACCAGTAGCATTGAAAAAACAAAGACAGCTATAAAGGTATAAATAAATAAAATGCCCACAAATTTGGCTTTAAATTGACTCAACATCATTAACGTATTTTTAATATCAAACATTGGTCCAAAAACTAAAAAGGCAACGATGGCGCTATCTTGAAATGTGCTTTGAAAGGATGCTCCAATAAACGCATCGGCTGACGAACAAAGGGATAAAAGGTAGGCTAGTCCCATCATTACGAAATGAGCTGACCAATCCTGCTGCCCAAGATCTAACAGGATGGATGTTTTCATAAACGTTTGCATACTTGCTGCAATAAGCGCTCCAATGATTAAATATTTACCGACTGAAAAAAACTCATCGATAGAATGCTGGATAGTGCCTACTAGCTTTTGGCCAAATGTCTTTTTCTGAACGTTAACGCACACGCTATGTTTTGTTTGATCTGTTTTAAACTGAAACGTCAGCAGCATGCCAACTGAAATTGCTACGACGAGCGCTACAGAGCTACGTTCCCATACAACGGCCCAGTCATTTCCAAACGCTACATATGTAGAAAACAAAACAACTGGGTTAATGATAGGACCTGTAAACATAAAGGGAATAGCAGCGTATAGCGGTACGCCTTTTGCCATTAATCGCCTTGTAATAGGTACAATTCCACATTCACAAGCTGGAAATAAAGCGCCTATAAAAGTTGCTAAAAAAACAGCGCCTACTTTATTTTTGGGTATGGCTTTTGCCATCATTTCTTCTGTAATAAACATTTGAATAATTCCAGAAATAAATACACCCAATAACACAAAAGGAAGGGCTTCAATTAGGATACTGATAAAAATTGTGTTTAGCTGCAACAAGGATGAACTCATACTACCACTCCAATTTTGTCTTAAGAAAATAAATTTGCATGCATTCAACTTTTACAGAAAATAGTTTAATATAAAAATAGTTAAATGTAAAAGAATTTATAAAATTCCATTTCATTGTCTAGTTTGAATAGTTAAGGTAGCTATATAACGGGTAGTATTGTAAGAAGTAGAAAGCTTTGCTAAGATACGATTTCAGGAGAAGAATAGGAGGAACGAAACATGTACATTATGGACTATCATCATCATACGAATCATTCATTCGATTCAAAAGCGGTTATGAACGAGGTATGCACAGAAGCTATCCATCGTAATATTAACGAAATTTGCTTTACAGAACATTACTCACTTAATCCACTTGCTCCTACATATGGACATATTAATTTAAAACATTATATAAAAGACATTGAACAGTGTCGTGCGCAGTTTGAAGGAAAGCTAGTTATAAAAGCAGGAATTGAAATTTGTGAGCCGCATTTATTAAAAAGTGAGTATCAAAAGGTATTAGAGCCGCTTCAATTAGATTTTATCTTAGGATCTGTTCATAACATCAATGACAAAAAGCTCCGCTTATATTTACAACATAAAACAGTAGAAGAAGTATACGGTGGTTATTTTGAAGAACTCTACAATCTAGTGAAGCATGCTGATATCGATGTGCTTGCTCATATTGATTTAATGAAGCGCTATGCAATAAAAGTGCACGGGAATTATGACTTTGACCAATTTAAGCCACAGCTAAAGGACATTTTAACAAAAGCGATTGAACGCAATATTGGAATTGAAATTAACACTTCGGGAATGCGAAGCAGCTTAGCGGAGCCCCTACCTTCTCAAGCTGTATTAAAATTATATAAAGAGCTTGGAGGAGAACTGCTAACGGTAGGTTCTGACTCTCATAAAGTTGAAACGGTTGGCGACCATATTTCTGAAGCAATAGCGCTTGCGAAGGAATGCGGATTCCGCTACGTCTTTACGTATGACAAGCGCCAGCCAAGTGCCATTTCGATTTAAAAGACCAGTTGAATGTAGAAGAGAATATTTGTCAATAAGAGTCCGCAGAAGTCTTTATGTAGAAGGCTTACGGGCTTTTTTTGATTACTATTTTGTGAATGCGGTTTTGGTTTTATTGAGCTTAGCAAGTTCTTTTCCTCTTACAAAATACTGCTTTACTTCTTTATTCTCTGCACATTGCGCAAAACCAGTAATTAACTGCATTCCAATATTATTTGTCTCTATTCCGTGAATGTTCTTGTTACTAGTATTGCATAAGATGATTTCGATAACTTTAGTTGCTAAATGTGTGAATCATTCTAACTTACACAAAAGAATAATAGAAGTAGGTGGAGGTGTACTAAACACGAGCAACTTGAAGCTATGACGGTGGATGAAAAGAATCATGCAAGCTTAATCAAACGGTCACAAAATGTTCACATCATTAAAAGATGTTAAGGATAAAACACAGGAAACAACAGGCTTCTAGAGAGGTTGATGTGTTTACAAACAATTAATAAAAGTAAATAAACGAAGGTACCAACACAATGGATGCTAAGGATATGAAAGGGTTTTTGAGTGCCAATATGACATTTGTCATATTTGTCATGTGACATGTACTACTACACATGGTTTCTTTTTATATTTATAATTTTAAATAAATTATGAATGTGAAAGGGAAATCCAAATGATTAAACAAAAACAAAAACAAAAAATGTTGAGACAATCAATGGCACCTTATGAAAAGCCAAATGAGAAAAGCAGTGTCGTTCAACTGATTAATACTATTGTTCCGTTTTTTGCTTTATGGTTTCTTGCTTATCAAAGCTTAGCGATTTCATATGTATTAACTTTAGCAATTGGAGTGGTTGCCGCTGGCTTTTTAGTTCGAATTTTTATCATTTTCCATGATTGCTGCCACAACTCTTTCTTTAAAAATCGACGCTACAACAAAGTTCTTGGTACCATTACAGGAGTTTTAACTTTGTTTCCATACAACCAATGGGCACACAGTCATTCTATCCACCATGCTACGAGCGGAAATTTAGATAAGCGTGGAATCGGTGACCTGTGGATTTTAACAGTAGACGAATACTTGGAAGCACCTCGCTCACGTCGCATTGCTTATCGTTTATACCGCAATCCATTTGTGATGTTTGTGATAGGTCCTATCTATGTGTTCTTGATTACAAATCGCTTTAATCGTAAAGGAGCTAAGCGAGCTGAGCGCATCAATACGTATATTACAAACGTTGCGATTGCGCTTATTGTGACAGTTGGATGTTTAACACTAGGATGGCAGTCATTTTTAATGGTTCAAGGTCCGATTTTCTTAATCTCAGGTTCACTGGGCGTTTGGTTATTTTACGTACAGCATCAGTTTGAAGACTCTTATTTTGAAGCAGATGAAGAGTGGGAGTATGTACAGGCAGCAGTTGAAGGGAGCTCTTTTTACAAACTTCCGAAAGTGTTACAGTGGTTAACGGGTAACATAGGCTACCATCATGTTCACCACTTGAGCCCTCGGGTTCCGAATTATCACTTAGAAGCTGCTCATAATAATACCGAGCCGCTTCAAAATGTGCCGACCATTACGCTTCGCACCAGCTTAGAGTCTTTACGCTTTCATTTATGGGACGAAGATCAAAAGAAATTTGTTGGTTTTAACCATCTAAAAACATTTAGCCGTGAAGAACGACAAAAAAGAGTAGCGGTATATTCTAGAGCAAATGTAAAATAATACTCAATGCCATATGTGATTATGATACGATAATCATATATGGCATTAATTATGAAAGTAAAAGAGGGTTTGCGTCATGAAGAAAAAGGATACAATTTTTCAAAAGATAACGGGAATGTCTCCTTACATATGGACAGTTTTTAGTTTACTGCCTTTTTACTTTGTTTTTCAGTCTTCTTCAATGAATGAGATTGTGTTAGGTATTTTGTTAACGATTCTCTTCTTTATTTTTTATCGCATTGCTTTTATATCAAAAGGCTGGCCTATTTATGTATGGACAATTCTCCTCATTAGTATATCCATCGCGATGACGACGCTTTTTAGCTACGTTTATTTTTCCTTTTACTTTGCTTTTTTTCTCGCTTATTTCATAGGAAATGTTCAAAAATGGCTTACATTTATTACGCTTTATATTATTCATTTAGTCAGCACAGCCATTTCACTAAACTATAATATGGTTGCTCAAGAAGAGCTGTTTGTTCGCCAACTTCCGGTTATGATTATCATTTATATGAGCGTAATCATCTTTCCATTTACAATCTATAACCGTAAGAAAAGAGAGCGCTTAGAGGAGCAGTTAGAAGACGCAAATAAGCGAATTTCAGAGCTGGTCAAACAAGAGGAAAGACAGCGAATTGCTCGTGACCTTCACGATACGCTTGGGCAAAAGCTATCCCTAATTGGATTAAAAAGTGACTTGGCACGTAAGCTGATCAATAAAGATCCAGAGCAGGCAAGAGCAGAGTTAAAAGACGTTCAGCAAACCGCACGAACTGCGTTAAATGAAGTTCGTAAACTAGTGTCTCAGATGAGGGGGATTCGATTAAAAGAGGAACTCGTACGCGTAGAACAAATACTTAGCGTAGCTGAAATAGAGTTTATTCATAACGAATTGACTTTATCAAACGTTTCTCCTCTGACAGAGAATATTTTAAGCATGTGTTTAAAAGAAGCGGTAACAAACGTTGTAAAGCATAGTAAAGCCTCTTGCTGTGAAGTGAATATTGTACAATCTACAGATGAAATTATGATTACCATTCAAGATAATGGACAAGGCATTGCAAGTAAAGATGCTTTTCAACACGGAAATGGACTTATTGGTATGAGAGAAAGATTAGAGTTTGTAAACGGAACGCTAGATATTCAATCAGATGAAGGAACAAAGATTATTGTGAAAGTTCCGAGCGTGCGTAAGCAAGTGGAAAAGGAGGAAGAGAAATGATTCGAATCGTTATAGCGGAAGATCAGCGGATGCTGTTAGGTGCTTTAGGCTCTTTGCTAAGCTTAGAAGATGATATGGAAGTCGTTGGGAAAGCATCGAATGGAGAAGAAGCAGTAGCTCTTGCGCGTCAGCATCATCCCGATGTTTGCATCATGGATATCGAAATGCCTCTTAAAACAGGGCTAGAAGCAGCAGAAGAGCTGGAAGAACTCGATTGCAAAGTGATTATTTTAACGACTTTTGCACGCTCTGGTTATTTTCAACGAGCGTTAAAAGCAAAAGTTAGCGGTTACTTGCTGAAGGATAGCCCAAGTGAAGAGCTAGCGAGTTCCATTCGAAGTATAATGCAAGGAAGACGAATTTATGCTCCTGAGCTTGTGGATGATGTATATGCGGAAGAAAATCCGCTAACGGAGCGCGAAAAAGAAGTACTGCAGCTTGTAGCTGATGGGAAAAATACAAAAGAAATTGCAGAAGAGCTGTCTTTGAAAACCGGTACCGTAAGAAACTATATCTCCACCATCTTGGATAAGCTTGAAGTGAAAAATCGCATTGAAGCTATTACGCGTTTTAAAGAAAAAGGTTGGTTTAAATAAAAGGAAAAAAGGGGACATATTACTATGCCCTCTTTTTTGTGTTTATTCTAAATTTTCTGATATTATTATTTTACATTGTAAGCGATTTCGTTTATAATGAAAGCAGAAGAGCTGATTGCTCTCACAACATTATTTAATTGAAAAAGAATGGCTAATAAAATAAACATAATGGATAGGAAATATTTGTGGTTAATTGAACAGTAGAGGAGATGAAACAGAAATGGTAAAACAGGAAAAGTTAATGTTTGGTGACTTCATTCAAGGTGATCGCTTCGAATTACATTCTTACCTTGTTTATTTGTTTCAGCAGTCTCAAAGAAAGATTAGACATATTAAACGAGAAGCAAATTGATACATGTTCAGCATCCCGTCATACATAAGCGGTAGCGCTTCGTTTCTTAACGGCGCTACCGCTTATTATATGAAAAAAAGAATAAATTAACTAATTGACAACAGCATGTCTATCAGTATAAGTTATACTACGTGTAGAAAAAAATGAACATGAAGTATACTGCTGTAGCATGCTATTTTTGTGTTCTAATAGGAGGAGAGACAGCTCGAATGTCGGGAGAACAAAGAAAAAAAATCATTATCTTAATGATTAATATGTTTATTGCGGTTGGAAGTTTTGGAATCATTATTCCAATCTTACCTGCTTATTTACAGTCAATTAATCAGGGGGGAACTGCAGCGGGGCTAATGATTGCTATTTTTGCAGGTACTCAGCTTATTTTTTCACCAATTGCAGGAAAGTGGTCCGATCAATACGGACGACGAAAAATGATTATATATGGACTTGCTGGCTTAACGCTGTCTATGTTTATCTTTTACGCAGTCAATTCCATTTGGTTACTTTATGCATCTCGCGTCATTGGTGGAGTGGGTGCAGCTTTACTTATTCCTGCTATCTTTGCATATGTTGCGGATATTACAACGATGGGGCAGCGTGCAAAAGGAAACAGTCTTGTATCAGCGGCTATGTCTCTAGGAATTGTAATTGGGCCTGGAATTGGTGGCTTTTTAGCTGATTTTGGCTTGAAGATTCCATTTTTAGTCTCAGCACTTGTATCTCTTGTAGCTGTTTTATTTTCAATGATGCTATTAGAAAATAGTGAAACAGAAGAAGCTACAGCAGCACGAGCAGCTATTCAAGATAATGAATCTATGGTTTCGAAACTAGCACGTTCTGTTAAGATGCCTTATTTTATACCGCTGGTTATTACTCTTGTGATGAGCTTTGGGCTAATGGCGTATGAGTCAGTTCTTGGTCTATTTTTAGATAAACAGTATGGGGCTACGCCACAGCAAATTGCTTTAATGGTTACAGCAACAGGAATTGTTAGCGTGATTGTACAGCTGTTTCTAGTAGATCGCATCGTTCGTATATTTGGTGAAATAGCAGTATTAAACATTTTTATCGGCGTGGCAGCACTTGGATTTCTATTGTCACTATTCACAGGGAGCTACAGCTTATTCTTTGTCATTTCGCTGATTATTTTCCTTGCAACATCTATTCTTCGTCCAGTCTTAAACACGCTTATTTCAAAAATGGCCGGAAATGAACAAGGATTTGCTATGGGAATGAACAACGCTTATATGAGTATCGGAAATGTATTAGGTCCAACTCTTGCTGGCGTTTTATTTGATGTGCAAATTATGTATCCGTTTGTACTAGGTCTTGTTTTATTACTTGTAACGCTCGGTATTACGATAGTGTGGCAAAAGCGTACACTAAAACATAGCGCACTTGCGAATAAATAAAAAGAAAGAGCGCAGTCTCTTTCTTTCTTTTTATTTACATATTTTAATAGTTTGTGGTAATATATAGAAAAATTAAACGCGGTGAAGAGAAGAGTAAATAAATAAGCTTTGCACAGAGAGCCCGGTAGCTGAAAACGGGTCAAAGTGAATTTGTTGAACCAAGTCTCAGAGAGGCATATCGGAACATTTAAGGGATGATATGACGGGTGCTCCTGTTACAGAGCTAAGGTATGATTGTACCTGATGAGATTGATGTGGTGACATGTCAATAAACTGGGGTGGCAGCGCGATAAAAACTCGCCCCCAAGACAGTATTTTTGTCTTGGGGGCGAGTTTTTTTATGGATTAAAGGAGGAGAGAATTAATGAAGAAGACAGAATTGCGCGGACGATTATTACTTCTAGCAAGTATTGGCATTTCAGGAATCGGGAGTTGGATTTACTTTATTGCTTTGAACTTAGTTGTGTTACAAATCACTGGTTCAGCCCTAGCCGTTTCAACTCTTTATATTGTTAGAGCAGCAGCTGCGATGTTAACGAACCTATGGGCTGGGAGTCTGATTGATCGTTTAAACAAAAAGCACGTAATGATTGGATTAAACCTGATCCAAGCCGCTGTTATTTTATGGTTGGCTTTTTCAAATTCACTTCTCGTAATCTATGTACTGGTTGGAATTACAACCGCTGTAGGCGCAGCGTATGAACCAACATCTATGGCGTATATAACAAAGTTTTTACCAGAAGAGAAGCGTAAAAGATTCAATTCACTTAGAAGTCTTCTTGATGCAGGAGCATTTTTTACAGGACCAGCCGTTGCGGGTTTATTAGTGATGGTCGGTACACCAGCAACTGCTATTTGCATTAACAGTATCGCATTAGTGCTTTCGGCGCTGCTGCTTTGGTTTGTGCCAAATATAGAGCCAAAGGGGTTTACTACACAAAAGGTTCAAAGGTTATCATTTTACATGATTAAACAGGATTGGCATCTTGTATTTTCTTTTAGCCGGCACGCAGTGGGAGTTATGCTTATTTATTTACTCTTTAGTTTCATGACGGTGTTGATGACCGCAACTGATTCACTCGAAGCTGCTTTTTCAGTAAAGGAACTAGGTTTAACAGAGGGAGAGTATGGACTATTGGTTAGCATAGCTGGTGGAGGTGTACTTATCGGTGCGCTTCTTAATACCATAATAGTTGAAAAAATTCCTACATCTTGGCTCCTTGGTATGGGGAGCATGCTAACAGCTGGAGGGTATATGTTATTTACAAATTCAACTACATTTTTTATAGCTGCCTGCGGATGCGCCTTGATATCGTTTGCAATGGCATTTGCGAACGCGGCATTTTATACGTTTTATCAAACGTATATTCCAGTTGAAATAATGGGGCGAGTTGGAAGCCTATATGGATTAGTAGAAAGTCTATGTATTATTATTGTAACCGCATTGTTTGGCATTTTAGTAGAAGTGATCTCCATACGCTTGGTCGTTATAATAGGAGCTGCTTTAATGATTATTGTAGCTTTGGCAGTATGGACTTGTAGCTTACGGGTACTTGTTCAAAGAAAAAACGTTAGTGTAGAAAAAGTGAGTACATGAATAAGCAACTAAATGAGTCTTCAAACGTTTTATTAATAGTTAAATCGTAGGAGGGCTTATATGTTTAAAAAAATAATAAAAAGAGTAAGTATATCTTTAGCTGTAGCGTGTGTAACATGGATAACCTTGCATCAAGTGTTGACTGTTGTGGAAGACAAACGATATCCACCATTAGGAGAGCTTGTAGAAGTAAAGGGAAAGCAGATGCATATCTATCAAAAAGGTAAAGGGAAACAAACAATTGTATTATTAGCTGGCCTTGGAACACCTGCTCCAGCTGTTGATTTTTGAGTTATCACATACGTACAAAGTCGTAGTTGTGGAGCCTTTTGGTTATGGTTGGAGTGATTTTACAGAGAGTGAACGATCGGTTGAAAATATTGTTGAAGAAGTAAGAAATCCATTGAAAAAAGCAGACATACAAGGTCCATATATTCTTATGCCTCATTCGGTGTCAGGCATTTATGCAATGTATTATGCCAATCACTATCCTGATGAAGTGGAAGCCATTGTTGGCATTGATCCAACGTTACCAAAGATGCTGAGGTGTTTTGGTGAAGCTCCCTCAACGATGCCAAGCATTTTTCGATTTGTCGCTCCAACAGGGATTGCTCGTCTAGCAGTTGAGCTTGATGATGAGTCTTATTTACCTATCGCTGAACCAGGGATGTATTCCAGCCGAGAGTTAAAAATGATAAAGGCAAAGACCAGCATAAAAGGATACAACAAAAACATCATTATGGAAATGAATGAGATAGAAAGAAACGTGAATAAAACAGAATCCTTAACGATTCCAAATAAAGTACCAGTCTTAATTTTTGCTAAGAACTTTCAGAAAGAAACAAACGGTAAATCAACACTATCATTTTATGAGCAGGAAATTGCAAAGCAGCATCATAATAAAGTGGTGATGTTGAACGGACATCACTACCTTCATTGGACACGTTCTCGTGAAATAGTTGACGAGCTAAAGCTTTTTTAAAGGGAACGACACCAAATTAAAATTCAGAGCAGTATTTACTTTTTAGACAAATTAATAGGGTACATCAAGTATAGGTGTGAATCTTAATTTCGTATTTAATTCAACTTAAGTCTGCACACTTTCTCCATATCTATCCTTTATAATAGATGTACATTTACAGGGGAAGTGAAAGAAGTGAATAAAGTATCCATTAAATTAGGACTATTGTTTTTAGTTTTTATCTTAATTATTGAAGCAGGTTTATTTTTCTATTTATATACGGGGTTAGCGAACACTCGCATCTCAGAAGAGTTAGAGAGTTTAAGAGTAAGAGGGAATAGCCACCGAGAAGTATTAGAGCAGCACCGTGATTCCATAACGCTTAGTCACGTCGCGTTAATGGAGTCAGAAACCGATACGGATGTTGTCATTACTAACATAAACGGGGAAGTTTTGAGTGCTTCAACACCTCTTATTACAGGAGCAAAAGCGGCTGTGAATGAGTGGAGAGATAAGAAGCTCCCTTATGAGGGGAAAATTTTGCAAAGAGATTGGGAAACTTCCCCCTATATTGCAACAGCTTCTCCAATTGAAGTAAATGATAATCAAGTTGGCACAGTGTATATGTTTAAAGATACGAAAGATATCAAAGGAATGATTGATCGTCTCCAGCATCACTTTTACATAGCTGGTATTATTTCAATTGTATTTGCAGTTGTTACAACTTTTGCTTTATCAAAACTAATCACGGCACCTTTAGTACAAATGAAGCAAGCGACAGAAAAGATTAGCCAAGGGCATTTGACGGTAAAACTTGGCGCTCATTCTCGTGATGAGGTTGGACAGTTAGGAACATCCATTCAAGCGCTTGCGAATGAACTGCAGCGCTTGAAAAAAGAGAGAAACGAGTTTTTGAGCAGTATTTCGCACGAATTGCAAACGCCGCTGATGTATGTAAAAGGCTATGCAGACATTGCAAAGCGCCATGAAACAAGTGAAGAAAACCGCACAAAATATTTAGGGGTCATTGAGGAAGAGGCTGAGAGAATTTCAAAGCTTGTAAAAGATTTATTTCAGCTTGCTCGTTTAGATAAAAATACGTTTCTCATTGAAAAGCAAGAAGTTGAGCTTCAGTCCTATTTATCTAAAATTTGTGAAGCATTTCAATTAGCTCTAAGCGAAAAGAATGTTCATATTGAGGTGAACTGTCCAAAGTATGTAAATGTACTAATTGATGAAGAGCGCTTTATGCAAGTCATTATAAACGTTATAGATAATGCCTTAAGATATTCTGAAACAAAAAAGATTTTAATAAGCGTTGAAGAGGATAATTGGCGCGTCAAGCTGTCCATTCAAGACTACGGAGTGGGAATTCCGAGTGAAGATGTACCATATGTGTTTGATAAATTGTATCGCGTAGATAAATCAAGGTCTCGGAAGAATGGAGGCTACGGTTTAGGGTTATCGATTGTAAAAGATATTGTGGAAGCGCACGGTGGAAAAGTGGAGATGACAAGCATAGCAGAAAAAGGAACAACCGTGAGCATTTCGTTGCCAAAGGAGCGTTAATATGCCTACGATTTTATTAGTAGACGATGAAGTGAGAATGCTGGATTTATTAGAGCTGTATCTAGCTCCACATGGTTTTTCATGCATGAAGTGTGAAGATTCTACAGAAGTAGAAAAGTACCTAGAAAAGAACCCAATGATTCAGCTAGTGCTGCTCGACTTGATGATGCCCAAAAAAGACGGATGGACAGTTTGTCAAGAAATCAGAGCCAAGTTTAAAGTCCCTATCATCATGCTGACTGCTAGAGACCAAACTGAGGATGTTGTAAAAGGTTTAAATAGTGGAGCGGATGATTATATTACAAAGCCTTTTAGCGAAGAAGAGCTACTGGCTCGAATACAGGCTGTATTGAGAAGAACAGGTGTAGAAAAGAAAGGTATTTCCTATAAGGAGCTTTACGTAAATGAAGAAAGCAGGGAAGTTATTTATGTTGGTGAAAGCATTTCAATGACAAAAACAGAATTTGAGCTACTCTGCTTATTTTTAAAGCATCCCAATCGCGTTTTTCCTCGCGAAGATTTAGTTATGCTCATTTGGGGCTATGATACGGAAATTGAAGGGCGAACGGTTGATTCCCATCTGCGTAACGTCAGAGAAAAGCTCAGAAGCGCTGGTTTCCCAATCGAGCAACATCTTCAAACTGTGTGGGGAGTAGGATATAAATGGGACGCTTCATAAATAATCACACAATAAATTGTGTTTCTTCATAAAATCTGCACACTTCTTTTTTACACTAAACGTATATCGTTAAACCATTCGTAAAAATCTAGATAGCGAATGAGAAATTTGTAAAAGAGGGATGAAGATGAAAAAATCACTATTTCTGATTGGGCTAGCGACAATGCTTGGTTTAGCCGGATGTGCAGGAAACAACGATGAGAGCAAAGAGATGAATTCAGAAGATAATCAAAAACAAGAGCAAAAAGAAGAAGATCATGCACATATGAATCATTCTAGCTCAGGTGAAGTACCAGAAGGTTTACAAGAAGCTAAAAGCCCAACGTATGAATTGGGAAGTAAAGCAACGCTGACAACTGATCATATGCCAGGGATGAAAGGTGCAGAAGCAACCATTGTCGGTGCATATGATACAACAGCATATGTGGTATCTTACACGCCTACAAACGGCGGAGAGAAAGTAACTGGTCATAAGTGGGTCATTCAGGAAGAAATAAAAGACGCGGGTGAAGAAGAGATACCAGCAGGAACAAAAGTGGTTCTTGAAGCAAATCATATGGAAGGCATGGAAGGTGCAGAAGCAACGATTGATTCTGCTGAGAAAACAACGGTATACATGGTAGATTACACGTCTACCACTGACAGTCAAGAAGTGAAAAATCATAAGTGGGTCACAGAAAGCGAGCTTACAAAAGAATAAAAATAACAAAGCATAGGTTGAAGCCTATGCTTTGTTCAGTTTGTCGACAAACTGAGCTATGGAGTAGGTCTCCATAGCTTTTTTAGGTAAGTGTTTGTCCATTATCAATTGTGACTACCTGCCCTGTAATAGATGGTTGAGTGAGCATAAATAAAATGCTGTCAGCAATTTCTTCAGGTGAGGATATACGCTGAAGCGGTAAATGCCCTGCAAGCTCATACATCTTTTCTTCATACCCAGTCCACCAAGGTGTATCAACAGCTCCAGGTGCAATACAGTTTACACGAATATGAGGTGCAAGTGTAACTGCGAGGGACTTTGTCATTGTATGAATAGCAGCTTTTGTTGCAGCATACGGAATAGATGAACCAATTCCAGTTACTCCAGCGACGCTTCCAATATTGACAATGGACCCACCTTTTTTCATATAAGAAACAGTTTCTTGTACGCAGTGAAACATTCCTTTTACGTTGGTCTTGTATAAAGAATCCCATATTTCACCAGAAGCTTTTTGTAAGTCATTCATTGCAATTTGACTGGTGATACTTGCATTATTAATTAAACCATCAATGTGCCCAAATGCGTGTACAGTTTGCTGAATCATTTTACGAACGTCAGATTGACTAGCTACGTCTGCTTTTGAAAGAATGGCTTTTCCTCCTAGTGTTTGAATACGTTTTTGCAGTATTTCCGCTTCTTTTTCTGAACTTCGATAATTAATAACGACTTTTGCGCCAGCTAGTGCAAGCTTTAGAGCAGTTGCTTTTCCAATCCCGGTCGCGCCTCCAGTGATAATAAAAACTTTATCTTTTACATTTTCCACGTGAATCAGCCCCTTCTATAGAAATGATTATATCTCCCCGGTAAAAATTAGTATAATAGTTATAAATAATACAGATATCATTTTAACTAATATCAAAGAGGAGAGTGGATATGGAAAGCAATGATTTAAAGATTTTTAAAGAAGTTGCAGAAAACAAATCGATTTCAAAAGCAGCAGAACAGCTAGGTTATGTTCAGCCTAACGTAAGTCAACGAATCAAGGTATTAGAAAACGAATTAGAGGTTTCATTGTTTAAACGAACGAATAGAGGTGTAAAGTTAACGAAAGAAGGAGAGATTCTAATTGACTATACAAATCGGATTTTAACCTTAATGAATGAAGTTAAAGATACGTTAGCAAGTGAAAAAAGCGAAAAAACCTTGACAATTGGAGCATCGCAAACTGTTTCAGCAGGTAAAATCCCACAGCTTATTACCGATTTTTTAGAAAACTATTCAACCGTTTTGATTAAAGTGAAAACAGCTCAAGAACAAGTGTTAATGAAATGGTTAGAAAGTGGAGATATTGATGGAATGTTTATTAGCGGCAAGTATGAGCCAACTGCTTTCCAAAAGGTCTATACTTATTTTGAAAGCATAGCTATTGTTTCGTTTGATAAAAATGTTCATCAATCAAAAGCGCTTATCGTAAACAGTGATTTAAATTGTGTATATCGAAAGAAGCTTCTAGCATATGCAAAAAAACATAACCAAGAGAATAAAAAGATAATCGAATTTGATTCTTTAGAAGCGGTAATGCAGGCTGTTCAAAACGGGTTAGGAATAAGTGCACTTCCTTTAAGTTTAGCTAACACAAGAAAAAATGAATGCTTTCATATTCAGCAATTAGTAGAAGGTCCTATTGAAATTCATTTTATCGTTAGAGGAGAACACGAAAAAAGTAAAGGGCTAAAAACTTTTTCTGGATTTTTACGAAACGAAACATAATTTATAAATACGTTGTTTCCCCCTCTAAAATTTGTGATACGCACTAGAATGACAAGTTCATTCAGCGTACAAACTAACAAAAGAAGGAGGCTATTATGACTGAGTAAGTAGTAAAAACAGGACACACGAGATGTTCATTATTTTTGAGCAACATGGTTATTTAAAATTACTTTGGTCGCGTTGCCATACCAGTCGCAGTGCCTGCAATCTAAGAATCGTTTCACTTGAAGGCAACGGAATTAGGAATTGTTTTTTCCATTTATACATATTCATATACAATTATGCAAATCTGTGTAGATAGTTTACTAGACATGTGCGGTATGAAGATTATGTCAGCGGGTTTACTCACCGCAATATCTTGGTTAATTGTTACTCTTTCAGGAATTGTAGTTGGGTGACATTAATCGAATTACGATTGCTGAGCAAAAGTCATTATAACAACAAGAGGTGAAAGACAATAATGCGCATTGTGAAGCCTTCTAAAATACTGATTACTTCTGTGTCTAAAAAGCAGATTACAAATGTCTTATTGTATGATTGTTGTATTGGGACAATTGGTTATTTCATTGGAAAATATGATCAACAACTGATATATGAATTAACAGGAATTTTAGGAAGTATCTTGTTACCAAAAGCAATGAAGAGGCTACTTTTACGAAGTGAGTACTTTTTCTTTTGGAAAGAAAGAGTGATAGTAGTTCGATAAAATAGAGGCTGGGACAAAACCCTCCTCTGAGATGAAAAAAGCCGTGAAATTTTACGATGAGTAAAATTTCACGGCTTTGTTTTATTTTTTCCATAAAAATAAGGACCACTTCTGATAAAATATAGTCACCACAACAAATTCAACCAGAAAGAAGGGTCCTTATGTTTAAAGATTATAACATGAATCAATTAATTTTACCTTTAGAATTAGAAATGAAATTACAAGAAAACGATATCGCCTTTTCTATCCATCATTTAGTAGAAAGTATTCCGAGTGAAGCCTTTGATTCATTCGTCCAGCATACTGGATGCCCAGCTTATCATCCACGCATGATGCTAAAAATTATTTTATG